>JASEHA010000117.1 GCA_030018795.1 bacterium | reverse complement strand
GATTGCAGCGATTAGGTTAAAACGAAGGTTCGTCGGTATTGAATTGGAATCTGAGTATTTGAACCTTTCGGTGAATCGGCTTGAACAGGTTGTTCTCCAATGATACATTCATACAGCTTGTTCGACTTCAAAATGCATAATTCCTTTTCCACTGGGAGCAGGGATATTCATCTGATTGATCTCTTGACACAGATAGACCGCTGTTCTTTGATACCCTGATTTATGGAGTGATTTAATACGAATAACTAAACGATCATCAACTCGTTAAATACTCCATAGCTGTAACAGTGATAGATTGAAAAACAGGGAGAAAATCATGCACATTTCTAAGGAAAAAATACTGCTTAACCTGAAATCCAGAATATTTTCCCGGCAAATTCATCTGTTTGAAGAGGTATCTTCTACGCAGGATATTCTTCGCAGCCTGATTGTTTCTGGTTCTCCAGAGGGCACTATAGTTGTATCTGAAACACAGACCCAAGGACGAGGACGATTGGACAGGGAATGGGTGTCGCCTGATGGAGGGTTATGGTTTTCCACCGTCCTTATCCCACCCTTTGGACCTGAGGCTGCACCACAGATAACCCTGCTGGCTGCCCTTAGTATCGTGCAGGCTGTCTCAGATGTTGCAAGCATAGCTGCCAGTATCAAATGGCCAAATGATATATTTATCAATGGCAAAAAGGCTGCAGGCATAATAGGAGAGATGTCAAGCCATCAGGTAGCTATAAAATATATTACACTCGGGATAGGGATTAATGTAAACATACCCTTAGAAAATTTGCCCCCTTGTGCTACATCCCTTTCCCATGAAACACAAAGAGAAATACCTTTAGAAGAACTCCTCTCATCCTTCCTGAATCATCTGGATGATAATTATTCAGCCTTTAAGGTCTCAAAAGACCTCTCCCCATTTATGGATAGTATTAGAAAACTGCTGCTTTACAAGGGTAAAACCGTTGAGATTTCCACAGCTCATGGGATGGTGCAGGGAACAATTCTCGATATCCATACCGATGGAAGGCTGATTATGAAGATAGGGGACGAGTCAAGGATGCTTAGCAGCGGCGAGATTTCTCGATCAGATACTAAAGAAGGGATTGAACATGGAGGCATTGACAGATAGTATTGATGCAGGTGCTTATTGGCGTAAATTAAAACAAAGATTAAGAGAAGAAGGCAGCGAGGTCGTGACATTTTGTCACGGACTCAAATTAGAATCGTCTGATGGTAAAAAATACGAGACCGATTGTGCTAATACGGAAGGCATTTTTTCGCATTATCCAGTCTATTCCCTCACCTAAGGCTGAACCATTCAAAAGATGGCTGGCAAAGGTTAGATAATCGGAGATATTTCCCAATGAAGATAGCTTATTTTGATTGTTTTTCTGGCATAAGCGGTGATATGATCCTGGGGGCATTACTTGATGCCGGGATAGATGTTCAATGGTTAAATCAGGAATTATCTAAACTGGGAATAGCCTATTCGCTTGGGACAACAAGGGTTTCAAAGGGCGGACTGCAGGGTTTAAGGGCTGATGTTGGTGTGGATAAAGAAAGGCTTAGCCCAGCAAGGATGTTTGAGATTATCAATAATAGCAGCTTGGATGAAAAAATAAAGGCTGTGTCCTGTCAGATAATAGAGAGATTGGTTCAGGCAGAAGCATTTGTGCATAATATCCCTTCAAGCAGGGTTCATTTTCACGAGCTGGGGGATAAAGATACACTGGTTGATGTGGTTGGTGCAATAATATGTATTTGCAGGCTTGAGATAGAAAAAATATACTCATCCCCATTAAACCTTGGCTCTGGGAATGTGTCCTGTGAGCATGGGATACTGCCTGTTCCAGCACCGGCTACAGCTGAATTGATCAAGGACTTTCCTGTATATTCCAGCCCTGAGACAGACAGGGAATTAACCACACCCACCGGTGCAGCCATAATTACTACCCTTGCAACAACCTGTAGCCATATGCCGCAGATGCGGATAAAAAAAATTGGTTATGGTGCCGGGTACTATGAAACAATTATTCCAAACCTTTTGCGAGTCTTTGTTGGTGAGACATATGGCGAAAAGGAAGGCATATCCATAAACAGCTTTGAGCAGGATATGGTTACCCTGCTTGAAACCAATATTGATGATATGAACCCTGAAATACACGAGTATCTTCTGGAAGAGCTGATGAGACAGGGGGCACTTGATGCCTGGCTTATCCCAATTCATGGGAAAAAAGGACGAATAGGTGTTCTTTTGAGTGTCCTCAGCCTTCACGAAGATGCAGATAGATTGACATCTATTATCTTTTCTCAGACAACCACGATTGGTATCCGTATTCATCACGTTGCCCGGAAAAAACTTCCCCGACAGGCAGTAGAGATTAACACAAGATACGGCATATTAAAGGCAAAGGAGATAACCCTTGAAAACAAGAAAATAATTGTCCCTGAATACGAGGAATGCCGCAGGATTGCTGCCAGAGAAGATGTGCCTTTGCAGGAGGTGTATTGGGAATGCGTGAGATGTGGAATGAGGGACACAAAGGATGAATTCAAATGTCATGACCAGTAGATAAGCAAGCTTCCTTAAGGGGATAAGTTTCTGGAGACAACCCTTTCCACTTTAAGTTCGTCCATACAGCCCTGTTAATTCCAATAATCTTTCCTGACATTCATTATTCAGCATATTTTGTATATCTTGCGTATACCGCCATGCCCAATTCTTGAAAAGCACCTTGCCCGGGATATTCATCCTTGCCTTGCTGCCAAGCCCAAGCACATCCTGAATCGGAATAATAGCTGTATTTGCCACAGAACTTAAGGCCAGACGAATAATCTCCCAATGTTTTTCATTCATTCTTGTTTTGCCAAGATACTTTAAGACATGTTCGCGTTCTGCCTTTGTGCTTGTTCTGGTAAGCCAGCCAGTGGTAGTATCATTATCATGTGTACCTGTATAGACCACACAGTTTTTAGAATAATTATGCGGCAGATAGGGGTTGTTTGCACCTGAGCCAAAGGCAAAATGCAGTATCTTCATGCCCGGAAATGAAAACTGATCCCTCAATGCCTCTACCTCTGGTGTAATTACCCCTAAATCTTCAGCGATAAGTGGCAGTTTTCCAAGAGACTGATTGATTACATTAAACAGATCAGCCCCTGGCCCCTTAACCCACTGACCGTTTATAGCCGTCTTTTCCTTAGACGGCACCTCCCAATAAGCCTCAAAGCCGCGAAAATGATCCAGACGAATAATATCAACCAGCCTCAACATTACTTGAAACCGTTTAGCCCACCAGTCATAACCATTCTCAGCCATAACATCCCAACGATAAAGGGGATTTCCCCATAACTGTCCTGTTTGGCTAAAGTAATCTGGCGGCACACCGGCAACCACAATCGGGTTGCCATTATCATCAAGCTGAAACAACTCTGGATATGACCAGACATCTGAACTGTTGTAAGCAACAAAAATAGGTATGTCGCCGATTATCTTGATCTGCCGGTCATGGGCATATTGCCTCAAGCCTAACCATTGCTTAATGAATATATATTGCAAATACTTATGAAACAGGATTGAGTCAGACAGTCTATGAGATGCCTCTTTGATTGCCTTTGTTTCCCTTTGAGACACACCCTTGTCCCACCTGTTCCATGCTAATCCTCCAAATGAGTCTTTTAATGCCATAAACAGGCTATAATCGTCCAGCCATACCTTATTTTCTATACAAAATCCCTCAAAACCCGTATCCCTCTGATTTCTAAACCGCTCAAACGAACGCTGCAGCATGTCCATCTTATACCCTATAACCAAGGGATAATCGACATAATCTTCAGGGAATGCAGGAACATTTGTCAGGTCAGCCTGCTGAAGCAGTCCATCCTTAACCAATTCCTCAAGGCTGATAAGCAAAGGGTTGCCGGCAAAGGCTGAAAAGCAGTTATAGGGTGAGTTTCTATAACCAGTTGGACTCAAAGGAAGCACCTGCCATAATCTCTGTCCGCTTTTGGATAAAAAGTCAATAAATCGATATGCCCCCTCCCCCATATCCCCAATCCCAAACCTGCTCGGAAGAGAGGTGGGATGTAATAAGATTCCACTTGCTCTGTCAAAATACATATCTTGCCTCCACGATTTCAGATGGTGTCCTGTTATTCCTCTTCTGACGCTAACAGCTAACTGCTCCTCACCCCCTGGCTCGAGAAAGAAGAAATACCCCAGCCATGCCAAAGATGATATTAGCCAGCCAGGCAGCAAGCATTGCCGGAAGCACGCCTGCATGTCCCATGGATCTTCCAATACCAATGGATTCCCAGTAGAGAAAGCTGACCAGAATACTGATTCCAAAGCCCGCAGCTATTGCCCCCTTTGTACTTTGAAGGGCAATGCTTGTCCCAAGCAGGGCAATGATAAGGCTGGCAAAGGGAAAAGACGTTTTTAGATAAAAATCCACTAATTTATCCTCAACCCCATTGCCACTTCTCTTAAGAAGTGTAATATTCTGCCACAAATCAACCATGCTCATCTTCTCTGCCCTTACCTTGCCAGCAGCAATAATGTTTTGTATATCGTCTGGTGTTTCCAAAATATTCAGCTTTTTTCTATCAAACCTCTGCTCAGAGACTATCCTACCATCGGACAAAGAGGAGAAAGAAGACGAAAAAGACGAAAACCTCCTCTCTATTCCATTAAACAGCCACCAGTGATTGTTTATCCATTCAGCTGTCTGGGCATCAATCCTCAGGGAGATAGAATTATCTGCTCGATAATCCTTAACCTCTACAGCCTCCATCCTTGTCATGGTATCATTGATCAGACCAATATTAAGGAATCTATTTTTCGTAGTCCGAAAGGAGACATTATAGCTATTTTTATCCTCCTGTTTTCCCTCCATCTTTATGTTTCTGGTATATTCAGCCTTCGTATTAGCTAAGGGAACCAGAAATTCATTTATTCCCATAGCAAGGATGCTGATAAAAAAAGCTGTTGTCAACACAGGCGAAATAATCTTATACAAGCTCACCCCAGATGCCTTCATAGCCGTTATCTCACTATTTCTCAGGAGAAGGCTAAAACAGGAGATGGTGGCCAGCAAGACAGCTACCGGGATAATAAGGAAGACAACAAAGGGAATCCTATACCCAAAGTACATCATCACCGTAAAAACAGGTATTCTCTTCTCACTAATCATAGGGATTATCTCAAATACATCGGTAATCATAATAATCCCTGTAAAGAATATCAGGCCAGAAAAGAAAAATTTCAAGAATGTGTTTACAATATATTGTTGAAATATCTTCATCTTCTCATCCTAATGTTTGTAGACACACCTAAATACTCTCACTACAGTTTAGTGTCGCGTCAACCATCAATTGTCGGATAGGTTAATGTAGGGGCGGGGTTTCCCCGCCCTGATTGGTTGATTCATGCAACAGATTAAGGTTGACACGACATTAGTGGTGAAGGTCTTTATATCCGATACCCCTTCTTTACAACCTTCTTCGAACATACAAGCATATCCCTGTAACAGCAATAATTATATTTGGCAGCCACATCCCGAACCCTGGACAAAACACCCTTTTTTCGCAAAGGAACTGAGACAACATAAGCAGAAGATAATACATGAATACAAAGACAATACTCAGGCTCAAGGACATGGATTTACCCTTTTGCCTTAAGGACATTCCTAAGGGGATGCCGACCAAAACAAGGGAAATGCAGGCAAAGGGCAGGGCAATCTTTTTGTACAATTCAATAAGCAAGGGAAGAATATCCATGCTTGACTGCTTATATCTCAAGATCTCCTGCCTCAAATCCAGGGTGGTCATATCCTGTATACGTTTTTTTACACTCACAGCATTACTTTCCCCAAAATCAACAACAATGGTCTGGGTATCAAACCGCAAGAGATGATACCTTGAAGCGTCCTTTTTATCTACTTGATGAATCGTTCCATCCTTCAGGTTAAAGATTATCCGGGAAGGTTTTTTTATCATCTCTCCCTTGCGAGCAAAGACAGCCTGCTCTTTTTGATAAAAATATATTCCTTCCAGCATCTTCCCTTGTATCTTGCAGATGTAGATATCCATATCCTTTGCCTTAATAAAATTACCGGCTTTAATCGGAATAGACGACGATTCCTTAAGAACATCAGAGTATACCTGCCAAAATCTCTGGTTTGCCCAGGGAATAAGGGATTCATTAATTCCTATGGTCAACAAACTCATCATCAGCCCTATCCCGATTAATAGCCAGAAAAAGGATGTAAATCTTATGCCACTGGCAAAAATAGCTGTAAACTCATAGTCGCCCTTAAGCCTTGTCAACCCAATTAAAACCCCTATAAATGTAGCTATAGGAAGGGTCATAGGAAGCGTTGACGGTAAACAAAGTAGAAATATCTGTATTGCCTGCCAAATTCCCACATGCCTGGCAATAATAAACTCACTCAAGTCAAAAAGCTTTTCCAGAAAGAAGATAAAGGTAAATATCCCTACCCCAAACAAAAACGGTGGAATAATCTCCCTTATTAAGTATCGATGAAGTATCTTCATTTTGTGGATCCTGTTGAAAAGCATTACAAGCTGTAGGGAACAGGGTCATTCTTTGCCAATGATCATTCCAATGCCTTCAAGACTCTGACAGGTATTCCAGCCACAACCTGATTATCTGCAACATCCTTATCTACAAAACTAAAGGCACCAACAACAGAATTTTCACCAACAGTTACACCTGGCATAATAACACTATGGCTGCCAATCTTGCAATTTCTTTTTAATGTTACCTGACCTTTTTTGTCATCAATAGTAGAAATAGAATAAATAGAGCAATGGGAGCCTATCTGGACATGGTCTTCAATTATAACTCCATACTTTGCATTAAGATATGTAAAGGCTCCAATATCTGTTTTATAGCCCAGCCTCAGATTATCTTTATGCTGTACCATCCAATTATACTTGGTTAATTCCCCTTCCTTAATCTCTGGATATTCCCAGTCTTCAAAACGGGCATGTGAGTCAGACATCTTTATCACTCCTATAAAAATTTTCGACCTGTGCGGTTGAAATATGCTACAGCTTTATCGCATTATCCACGA
>JASEHA010000116.1 GCA_030018795.1 bacterium | reverse complement strand
CAGGCTTGCCCCTGCCCTGTGTAAATGCACAATACAATGGTTGTGCGACAGATTAAGGTTGACATGGACACTACAATCCACACAGAGAAAAAGCGTTACCATGATTTGAACCATGCCCAAATTGTCCATTTCCCCCCTTTACTTACACATCTGAACGCTACTCATATCTCAGTGCCTCAACCGGGTCCAATTTTGAGGCTTTGTTAGCAGGGTACATGCCGAAGAAGATGCCTATATATACAGCAAAGCAAAAGGATAAAATAATAGAGCCTACAGATACTATAGATGTCCACTCCATCCTTCCCCCTGTCATGGTATTGTTCATCAACTCACCCACCCCTATGCCCAGTCCTATCCCACAAATGATGCCTATGATACCGCCAACCATGCTGATTACAACCGACTCGATTAGAAACTGTGTCAGGATATCCATCCTTTTGGCACCGATAGATTTGCGCAAACCTATCTCTCTGGTGCGTTCAGTAACCGAGACAAGCATGATGTTCATAATCCCAATCCCGCCTACCAGCAAGGATATGGCGGCAATACCCCCAAGTAGCAGCTTAAAACTCTGGGTAGCCTGCTGCATGGTATCTAATATCTCTTTCTGACTCCTGATCTCAAAGTCAATTACATTCTTGTGTCTTTTGGTCAGGACAGCTTCTATCTCAAAGATGGCCGATTCAGCCTCAGCAGCCTCTGAACCCCTGGATTGGACAAGCAGTCCAGTAACCTTTGTATCCCCGGTAAACCTCTTCTGGGCAGTAGTTTGAGGGATAAATACCACATCATCTTCATCCTTCCACCCAGTCTGTCCCTTTGCTTCCATCACCCCAATACAAACAAACCTTTCATTCTTGATCTTAATCGTTTTGCCAATAGGGCTTTCTTCATTAAAAAGCTCCTTTATCACCGTTTTCCCAAGAACACATACCTTTTTCCACTCATCTACATCCTGTGAGGAGATAAATCTTCCCTCTTCTACATGAAAATTCTTCACCTCCTCATAGAAAGGGGTAGTTCAGGTTATGCTTGCATCCCAATCCTGATTCAAATATTTAGTTTGAGCCTTTAAGGTAACCTCGCAGGCAATATTTTGGATAGAAGGGCATTCTCTTAAGATGGCTAATCCATCCTCATTCGTCAATCCTGGTGAAGAACCAGTAATCTCTATTTTTTTAGCATCATCTGGTCTTGTCGGACAAACCATCAACAGATTAGAGCCCATGGACTCAATCCGTTTGGTAATAGCCTGTTTTTGCCCCTTCACCAATAGAGATCATAGCAATTACTGCGGCTACACCAATAATGATACCAAGCATAGTCAACCCTGACCTGAGTTTATTGGCAGCCAGTCCGTTTAATCCTGTACTGAAACCTTCGGCAAGATTCATAACGATTTCTCCTTGTATTACTCGATGTTCAAGTTTTTTCAACCTGCGATATTGGTTACAGAAGCGACCACAAGGAGGTAGCCCTGAAATCGGCAAGTGCCTACAATCTAAAATGCCTAAGGCAAACAATAGGTTAAGATTGTAGCCCAACATTCTATGTTGGTATTTTTATCAGCATGAAATATCGCTAATTACAACCAAGATAGAATCTTAGGCTACACCTACCCTATTTACTTGCCGATTTCAGGGTAGCACCTCTGGCAGAGGTAGCACTGGCAGCAGACCTTCTGTTGGCAGCAGACCTTCTGTCTCTGGCAGGTTGCAGCCACAAGAATACATGTAGCTGCGGGGGTGTCTGGTGCCTGGGCAGAAGGCGATTCCTATGAGCCAGAAAAAACTTGAACATCGAGTGATACAAGTCTGTCATAATGAGAATTGCTTATGTTCATAAATTAATCTCTTGACAAATGCTCATCAATGTAGTATCATTTCTTATCAGAATGATATTAGCACCGCTATTACCACTACTCAAAAACCTGAATAATTATCATCATCTTGAAAAGGCTTTCTCTTCTGGAGCAGGGGTCAGTATCTCTGGGCTATTCGGGTCATCCAGGGCATATCTGCTGGCAGAATTTTTTAAACAATGGAATAAATCTGTATTGATCATCAATCCAAGGATTTATGAGGCTGAGCAGTTATATGAGGATTTGCAGGCTTTTTGTCCGGATAGCTCGAGTGGAGCAACACGTCTGGCAATGGATTATTTCCCCTCCCTTGAGGTCTTGCCATATGAGGAAAACCCGCCGTCTGATGAGCTTATTGGACAGAGGTTTGCTATTCTGGAAAGGCTCAATAAGGGTGAAAAGATTGTCCTTGTTACCTCGCTGTCAGCAATTCTTTACCGTATATCAAGTCCAAAGGATATTCTTACCATTAAGGTTTCAACTAATGATACACTTTCCAGGGATACCCTGCTTGAGGATCTTGTTCTGATTGGTTATGAAAGGGTTGCTATGACTTGCGATAGGGGAGATTTTTCCTGCCGCGGCGGGATAGTGGATGTTTTCCCCATATCTGCTGAGTATCCAGTAAGAATAGAGTTCTTTGGCGATACCATTGAATCTATTCGTCAGTTTGATCCAGATACCCAACGCTCCATTGCATTCTTAAACGAGGTTGAGATATTTCCCAGACAGGAAGTAGCCGATAAGACCTCAAGCATATTTGATTATCTGCCAAAGAATTGTCTCATCATTATTGATGACAAAACAACCATAGAGCAGGAATTCATAAGGCTGAAGAGTGAAACAGAATCCCTTTATCAAGAGGCGTGCAAGGGGCAAATGCTGCCTCCACCTGACCAAATAATGCTTAAAATCGAGGATATTCTGCATCATCAGCAGATGCTGTATCTTGATTCAGGTAATGATAGTGATAAGGCATGTCTTATCCCTACATTTCCATCACCCAGTTTTGGCGGCAAGATCGAGCCTTTGATGCAAAAACTTAATGAATACGTAGAAAATGGATATACCATTGTTCTTTCCGTCAATTATCAGGGACAGGCTCAGCGGCTAAAGGAATTATTAAAGGAGCATGGGCTTGAAGGGGTGCTTGACGGTCTTGAATCAAGGATAGGATCAGGCATCTTTATTGTTGTCTCTTCCATCATCTGCGGGTTTGATATTCCGGAGCTTCGTTTATTGCTCATGAGTGATAAGGAGATATTTGGAAAGCTTGGCATATTACATCGAAGAAAATTCAGCCGGCTTACTAAGAATGTTCCTATTGAAAGCTTTATGGAGCTAAACACCGATGATTTTGTTGTCCACATTCACCATGGTATTGGCAAATATCTGGGAATAACCACAACCATGGTAGAGGGAAAAAATCGGGACTTTCTGCTTATTGAATATGCTCAAGGAGACAGGCTTTATGTCCCTATTGACCAGCTTGGGCTGATACATAAGTATATTGGTGACAAGGATTCCCAGCCACAGATATGCCGTCTTCATGATAAAGGCTGGAAACGCACCAAAGAAAAGGTGCAAAAAGCGATTGAGTCCATGGCAAAGGAGCTGGTAGAGATATATGCTGCCAGAAAAGCCTTGCCCGGGCATGTTTTCTCAAGTGATACCACCTGGCAATATGAGTTTGAGTCAGGTTTTGTGTATGAAGAGACACCGGATCAGATTCGAGCTATTGAAGAGATAAAAAAGGATATGGAAAGCCCTGTTCCTATGGACAGGCTTGTTTGCGGAGATGTCGGCTATGGGAAGACTGAGGTGGCAATTCGTGCTGCCTTTAAGGCGGTTATGGATGGCAAGCAGGTGGCTGTGCTGGTGCCAACAACCATCCTTGCCTTTCAGCATTACTCTACCTTTATCGAACGATTTATCGGATTTCCGGTTAATATCCAGATGTTAAGCCGATTCAAGCAGCCAAAGGAACAAAAAGAGATTATCTCTGACCTATCAAACGGCAAGGTAGATATTGTTATTGGTACCCATCGCCTTCTTCAAAAGGATGTTTCCTTTGCAAACATGGGACTGGTGATTATTGATGAAGAGCATAAGTTTGGGGTAAAGCATAAGGAAAGGATGAAGTCATACCGAAAATTGGTTGATGTGCTTACCCTGACCGCAACCCCTATCCCTCGCACACTGCATTTCTCATTATGCGGTCTTAAGGATATAAGCATCATTCACACGCCGCCCCCGGGCAGATTGCCTATCAAGACAATTATTACCCCCTTCAGTCCAGAGGTAATCAGGGAGGCTGTTTTAAGGGAGATGGACAGGGGTGGGCAGGTGTTTTTTGTCCATAATCAGGTTAAGAGCATTCCCTGGATACTTGAACAATTAAATAAAATCGTCCCCGAGTCACGGATTATTGCTGCCCATGGGCAGATGGATGAGAAAGAGCTTGAAAGGGTTATCCTTGACTTTATGGAGAAAAGGTTTGATATCCTGCTTGCTTCAGCCATTATTGAATCAGGGCTGGATATGCCTAATGTAAACACCATTATCATTAACAATGCTCATAGATTTGGGCTGGCACAACTCTATCAGCTTCGTGGCAGGGTTGGCCGGGCAAAACACAAGGCTTATGCCTATCTCCTTCATCAGCCAGGGATACAGCCCTCTTCAGATAGCTATGACCGATTAAAGGCTATGGTAGAATTCTCTTCGCTTGGCAGTGGGTTTAATCTTGCCATGCGTGATATGGAAAATCGTGGAGCAGGGAATTTACTTGGCGCAGAACAACATGGGAATGTGGTATCCATAGGGTTTGAGATGTATTGCCATATGTTGGAAGAGGGCATATGCAGGTTAAAGGGGACACCAATAAAGAAAGAGGTGCATACAAAGATAACCCTTCCGTATGAAGCCTATATTCCTGAAGATTACATCCAGTCTTCACAAGAAAGGTTTCGTATGTATAAACGACTTGCCTCAGTTCACCTGAAAGAGAAAATCAATGAGGTCAATGAAGAGTTGATTGACAGGTTTGGCAAGTATCCTGACCCGGTTAAAAGGCTGTTAAACCTGATGAATATCCGTATGCTGGCATCCATGGCTCAAATTCCATCAATCTCCTTTGAGGATGTAAAGACACACCAGCATAATGCAGAGTACATCATGAAGAATACAGAATCACCTGCATTCCGTAAGACAGCAGGGGCATCTGTCGAGGCTAAGGGGAATGTCTGCCTTGACCTGCCTGAGTTACTTGAGCTTGCCCCAAAGGTTGTTGAGATAGTCAGTCTTTTTCCGGATAAGATACGGTTTACCCAATCTCATGACAGGGATGCTTCCTCCACCAATCGCCTTGTCCTTAAGTGGGAGGATGAGGAAAAGGGGATGGCTTTGTTGGAGAAGGTGCTGAATCGATTAGCTGTTAGCTGTTAGCTGTTAGCAGATTTGATCTAACGGCTAAAGTAAGGAGAATAGATGTTAACCAATACAATAACATGGGTATCAACACCCGCAGAGATTGAGATGTTGCTGAAACGCATAGAAGGCGAGACAATCATTGCTGTGGATACAGAATCAGACAGCCTTTTTTCGTATTTCGGAAAGGTGTGTTTGCTGCAGATCTCAACGCTGGGGATGGATTACATTATTGATCCACTGGCATTGTCTGATACAAATGGGATTGCTCTGCTTGGGACAATTTTTGCAGACGAAAGGGTTGAGAAAATATTTCATGCAGTCCAGTATGATATCCTTTGCTTAAGGCGAGACTATCAATTCGAGTTCAATAATATTTTTGATACAATGGCTACAGCACGCATTCTGGGTTGGAAGAATACAGGGCTTGGGAATATTTTGCAGGAACGCTTTGGCATCGTATTGAATAAGAAGATGCAGCGTACAAACTGGGGGCATCGACCGCTTACTGCTGAACAGATTGATTACGCAAGCAAGGACACACACCACCTGATTGCTCTGCGTAATTTGCAGATAAACGAACTTGTCAGGCTGGGACGTTTGGAAGAAGCCTATGAGGAATTTGATAGACTATCGCGTATTCAATCTACTGCAAGGTGTTTTAATCATGATGCCTACTGGAAGATCAAAGGGGCAAAGGACATGGATCAAGTTAGCCTGGGGGTTTTACGTGAATTGTTCCGTTTCCGTGACAAACAGGCTCGCAAGAAGAATCGTCCAGCATTCAAGGTAATGTCTGAACATACCATGGTTTTTATTGCAACAATACAACCTCGGACAACGCAAGAGCTTTTGCTCATTCATGGTGTTTCTCATCATATAGTGCAATGCTACGGACAGGCAATCTTGGATGCGATTGATCGTGGACACGCAATGCCGCAGACAATGCCGCCATCCTTGCCATCATCTGGTCAATTGCCGTTTGATATCAAGGCACGGATGCGTGTTGCCAGATTAAAAGACTGGCGCAGAAAGCTTGCTATTGCTCGCGGGGTTGATACAGATATCATTGTGCCAAACGATGCCTTATTTGCCGCAGCAAGAGAAAACCCGCAGACAATAGAATCACTTGCAGCAGCAAGTAATTTGGGAGCGTGGAAATTGAAGGAATACGGTCAAGAGATGCTGGAGGTGCTGCAAGGTGTAGGCAGTTAGCTTTTAGCCGTTAGCGGTCAGATGGAGAATTAGGGGAAAAAGTGGAATTCACAGAATTAGTTAAAAAATTTTCACCATATTTGAAGCGATTATCAAACAAGGTGGCTATCCCATCCCGGGTTATTGGACATGATGACCTTTATCAGGAGATGCTTTATCGTCTCTGGGAAGGGTGGCTTCGTGGTGAATTTAAGGGGAAGAATGATGCCTATATCAGGGGTGGCTGCTATTTCCATCTAAAAAATTATCTGCGCCGACATACTGAACATGTAAAGCATATCAGCCTTAATGAACCATTGGATGATGAGGGTAATACATTAGAAGACATTATCCCTGCCCAAACAGCACCCTTTGATGTAAGGGTGGATGATGCCCTTTTTATCCAGCAGATGAAAAATAAGGAATTGACTCGAAGGGAACAAGAGGTGTCTGAATTGCTTGCTCAAGGATATACCTTAAGGGATATTGGCAAGATGCTGAATATCTCTCATGTGCGAGTATTGAAGATCAAGGAGAATATTGGCAGCAAGTTTACCAAAAGGCTTAAGGACTAAAAATTAGTGCACCAGAGCACCAGGCACTAGTACCTCGTGACACTTAATCTTCAGGGTAGGGTGGGCAATGCCCACCA
>JASEHA010000115.1 GCA_030018795.1 bacterium | reverse complement strand
GCAAGTCAAGCTTCCAGCTTGGCAGGTAGGAGATACCATAAGACTGTTTCACTGCTAAATGGTCAATGGTGGCAAAATCCTTTTCTCATTTTCCCTTACTTACACTTTCTCTACCTGAATAGTTACTAAATAAATCCGATATGCTGACCAGTGATTGCGGAACGCTAATTGTTTTCTGCCTACTTTTTATCCTCTCAAGGCGTGATTCTCGACCTTCCCTAATTTTATCTGACGATATAAATTCCTATGTAATACAATCCGACGAGAACAAAAATAATTCCTGTTATTCTTCGGGTATAATGTTCAAGTTTTGTGATCCTACGAAATCAATGATTCATGGAAGTAACTCCCAATGCTATTGCCACTGCAAATATAAACACTGGAAGCCCGGTTCCAATCCCATAAACAAACGGCAATATTGTTCCAGCCTGGCTATTGAGTGCCAGAGGAATAAGGCTTCCAAAGAATAACGCCGCAGAAACAGGACAAAACGCCAGAGTGAATATGAGACCTAAAAGAAAGGCTCCCGGAGCGCCGGCTTCAATAAGTTTATTGTGGTGCTTCTGAGATAATGATAATCCGGGCAATTTAAGCGTAATTACCTCCAATAAAAACAACCCTGTGATTATCAACAGAGGACCCAAAGCCTTGCCCATATACTTCTGCAAGAATTGTGCAACCTCTGGAACGTTTAGGATGCTCCGGCAATAAAGAAGGCAGGGACAAGGCACAATAATACATGTTCGCGAGCATACCATTTTACAAGGGCAAGAGTCTCAAAGACAGCATTGCTAAACCGTAAATTTTCTATCGGCAAATAGAAACAGCCTAAGAATATTATCGCAATATACAGAAACTTTTTCCATTCCTTCATTATTTTCACCTTTCCCTAAATAGTTTGCACTCCGTATGTTTGGCAAACCAGACCAGAACGAGCATGACCGGTACTTCGTATTTCAATGTGGCTGAGTAGTTTTCCTGATAGTACATAATTCCTCCAATGGTTTTGTCTCACATTCTCTCATCTTAGCCATATCCTTTTTGAATGAATCGTATTTTTGAGAGAAATAGTCTTTGATTTGCTGATGAATCATTCCTTCTAATTCGTTTCTTGGTTTAGTGAGAGAATAGAATATCCACAATCCCTCGCGTCTATCCTGAACAAGCCCGGCGTTTTTTAACACAGTTAAATGCCGTGATACCTTTACCTGCGTCAATCCCAGTGCCCATTCCATCTGACAGACACAAAGCTCCTTTTCTGCCAGAAGAACCATAATCCTCAGCCGCGTTTGGTTTGATAATGCCTTAAACATCTTTAACTCATTTTTCATATTTATACACCTATAATCGATTATACGAATATTATAGCATAAGGTAGTCGGGTTTGTCAAGACAATTTTTACTCTCGCAACTAATTACCCTAATCGCTCATGTCAAAAAAAACTTGAACATCGAGTATTAACTGTTAATTGTTATCCCTTATCTGCAATATATTCTTCGCCCTCTGTACATTCTTAAACCATCTATAATTCCACATTACCTTCTTAACAAACCCTCTAGTCTCTTCAAAGGGTATTTGAGCTATAAACTCATCCTCTGCCAGAGAGGCTCTCTCTGGCAGAGGGGCTCCCTTCGCCAGAGGAGATTCCTCTCTTTGTTCTCTGATAATAGAGTCAATGTATGGAGTTTTACCTATCTTCTTCTCAGCCAGCCACTTTTGAACATTAGCCGAACCACCGTTATACGCAGCCAAGACAAGATACATGTCTCCGTTAAACTGTTTTTTCAATCTTGCAAGATAATAAAGCCCTATCTGAAGGTTTATCTCTGGATTATTCAGGTCAGAAGCAGTAAAAGACTTTATTTTTAACTTTTTTGCCATCTCCTTCCCTGTTTCAGGCATAATCTGCATCAGTCCAATTGCTCCCCTCGGAGATTTGGCATAGGGTTGAAAATTTGATTCCACCTTGACAACAGCTGAGACTAAAAGCGGATCCAACCCCTGCATTTCACTATACTTATAGATAAGTTTTTTATAAAATACAGGGCTTATCATATCCCAGAACCAATTAGAATTGGCTAAAAGGATAAATACAGCACCTAACACAATCAATCCTAACACCAAGGAATTAAATATGCTCCCAATAATATTCTTCATTCGTCTACAAACACTCCCTTTAAGCTCCAGTTATTTGCTTCAGTAATGCTTACCATGCCAATATCTCCTATCCTGTGAGTCTTTGTAGATACAACGACAACCTTATCACCCCTTGTTCTCCCAAGTAAAGAGCACTCATTTGTCAGAGAGGCTCCCTCTGCCAGAGGGGCTCCATCCTTTGGATTTTTTTCATCAAACAAAACCTCCTGAACACTGCCAATCAGAGCCTGATTTATTTGCAGAGAAATAGCCTTTTGCACATCTAAGAGTTCTTTTAGTCTTCGGGCTTTTTCCTCTTCAGGCAACTGGTCATGGAATTTACAGGCAGGAGTACCCTCCCTTGGAGAATACTTAAAACAAAAGGCTGTATCAAACCCTATCTCTTTTACCAGCTTCATAGTATCTTCAAAATCATCTACTGTTTCACCAGGAAATCCTACAATCAAATCTGTAGTAATAGATGGACATGGATATACCCGTCGAATTTCTTCTACTATTCTGTTATAGTGATCAACAGTATACCCCCTGCCCATAAGCCTTAAAACACGGTCAGAACCAGATTGAACCGGTAAATGAAAATGTTCACAAACCTTTGGTAATTCAGGAAATACATCTATTAAATCCTTTGTGATGTCCCTTGGATGTGAAGTGAGAAAACGAATTCTCATCAATCCATCAATAGAATGAATATCACGAAGCAATCTGACAAAGCTTTCATTGATATCGCGTCCATAGGCAAGTATATTTTGTCCTAAAAGGGTTATCTCTTTATGACCTGTCTTTACCAATAACTCTATTTCTCTTATTATCTCTACTGGCTTTCTGCTTCTTGGTTTGCCACGTACATAGGGCACAATGCAATAAGAGCAATAATTATCACAGCCAAGTATGACGGATACATAAGATTTCAATCCCCTTTTATTGATATGGGTCTCTGGATACAGGCAAGAAGATTCTCCTGTATAAACCTTTTCCCCCTTATTAAAGGGGGTTAGGGGGTTAGTCCCTCTTAACAAAGGGAGATTAATAGGGTTGTCATTCCCTTTAAGTATATTGGGCAATTCAGCAATCATCCCTGTCCCAACAACAATATCTATTTCAGGAAATCTATGTACCAGTTTATTACCAAGCCGCTGTGCCATGCAGCCAGATACAATTATCCTTAAGTCATGGGTATCTTTTTTTCTGTTTGATAATTCCCCAAGTTTACTTAATACCTTATCCTCTGCATGCTTACGAATACTACATGTGTTAATCAAAACAAGAGAGGCACATTTTTCATCATCTGTCAGCTCATATCCACTTTCTTCCAGAATGCGGGATATAACATCTGAATCATACTTATTCATCTGACAGCCATAAGTAATGATATGTGCCATCTTTTTCTGAATCATCTAAAAACTCCACAAGCAAAAAAAGATTAAAAACCCTCTACCTTTTTCTTCATTACCTTTCCAGGCTTAAAGATAGACACCTTCTTGGATTCAATAGGAACAACTGAACCTGTGCGAGGATTCCTACCAACCCTTGATCTCCGTGATTTCACCTTAAATATTCCAAAATTCCTTAATTCTACCTTATCCCCGGCTGATAACGCATCAGTAATTCCATCCAATACACCCTCAACCACATTCTTAATATCACATTGGGTCAATCCTGTCTGTTGGGCAATCTTTACGACCAAATCCCGCTTTGTCATGACATTTCCTCCTTTATAGAAAAATAAAACGCTAAAGTTACCACAAAAGATTAAAGAAAAGCGAAGCAATTACTGCACAGCAATTCCCTCTATTTCTTTGCGTTCTCAAAGTTCCTAACCTAACAGTGAATAATGATTAAAAACCGCTTTTAACTGCTTTCTGAGCATCTATCAGGATAGAGGTTGCTTTTTCTCTTTCCAATCTTGCCCTTTCTACTGCAACCCTTGCCTGTTCTTCAGCTATTTTACCTGCGTTTGCCTCAGCCACAGCCTTTGTTTGAGCCAGCCTTGCAGAGATTATCTTGACTGCTGCCCATCGGGCTGCGGCTCGAGATCCCTCAGCTGAAGCCAATGCCCTTGCCTCTGACCTTTCTGCAGCCTCAACCATTGCCTTTGCTTCTTCTTCAGCAGCCCTGGCAGCTTGAGATTGAGCAATTGCCTTTGCCTCTGCTGCCCTTGTCATCTCTACAGATGCTTCTGCCTTTGCCGTAGCCGCAGAGATAGCTTCAATTGCCAGTCGCATCCTTCTTTTTATCGCATCAACTACCCTATCTTTATACCTTGCCTTTTCTTCGCAGGCTTTTGCCACATCAACCTCAGCCTTAGCCTTAGTAGAAAATTCTATTGATTTTCCAGTCAAGCCACGTGCCAGAGCATCAGATGCTATGGAAAGAAATTTTTCTGCAGTTTGCTTATGATTTTTAGCCTCTGTCCACGATATTTCTGCATCCTGTTTGGCTACACCAAACTCTGCCCTTAGCTTAGCCTCAGCAGCATTAGCATCCTCCACAGCAACATTAGCACTTATTTCCGAAGCCCGAGCCGCTTCAGCTGCAGCCAACGCCATCTTTTCACTCGAGATAGCTGCCTCTGCCCGTGACAAAGCCTTTTTCTTAGAGGCATAAAGTGCCCTAGATATAGCATCTGCCTGAGTAAGAGCCTCCTCAGCTGCCTTAGCGTCAGATACTGCCTCTGCCTCTGCAATTCCAGTTGCTTCTGTCTCTGCCAGAGCCCTTGCCTCTGATGCCCACGCTGCCTCTACCTTAGCCTGCAGCTCCTCTATGGTGGTTGTTTCATCTGGTGAGGCTACAGCAAGAGAAGCCACAAAGACAAACATACCTGTATAACCTATGATTCGATGATATTGTTGCATCTTTTTTATCACCTCCTTATTGCTAATAGAATTCAGAATTCAGAACGCAACTCAAGCTTTCAGCTTGAGTATTATAAATCACAAGCAGGATGCTTGTGATGCTACATCTTCCACCATTCCCGATCAAGGCTTCGATACTGAATTGCCTCAGCGACATGAGACTCAAGAATGGTGCTGTTGCCATCAAGGTCAGCTAATGTTCTGGAGACCTTCAGGATACGGTCATATGCCCTGGCAGAAAATCCTAATTTGTCTATAGCATTCCTTAACATCTCCTGCCCTTTTTCATTCACCTGACAATATTTTTTAATATGCCTTGCATTCATCTGGCTATTGGTATAAATAGCATTAGGCTTAAACCTTTCAAGCTGAATCTTACGGGCACAAGCAATCCGCTGCCGCATATCAGCTGAGCATCTTCCTTGATTCTGACCTATCAGATCATCATATTTTACCCTTGGCACCTCAATATGAATGTCTATCCTGTCCAACAGTGGCCCTGAAATTTTTGCCAAATACCGTTGTATCTGAATAGAGGTACAGGTACATTCCTTTGTCGAATCTGTCAGATATCCGCACGGGCATGGGTTCATGGCTGAAATTAGCATAAAGCTTGCTGGAAACGACAACCGATCACTTGCCCGAGAAATGGTTACTACCTCATCCTCAAGAGGCTGACGCATGGATTCGAGCACCCTTCTGGGAAACTCAGGCAATTCATCCAGAAATAGCACCCCATTATGGGAAAGGCTCACCTCACCTGGTTTTGGAATATGACCGCCACCAACCAACCCAGCATCAGAGATGGTGTGATGTGGTGCTCGAAACGGCCGGGTAGTTAATAACGCCTTTTCACGGGGAAGCATACCCATGATACTATAAATCTTTGTGGTCTCAATAGCCTCTGTCAAGGCAAAATCAGGCAATATAGAAGGCACCCTCTTGGCTAACATGGTCTTACCTGAACCAGGCGGACCAATCATCAACACATTATGCCCACCTGCAGCAGCCACCTCCAGAGCCCTTTTTGCATGCTCCTGCCCGCCTACCTCACCAAAATCAGCACAATCAGAGAAGCTTTTAGAAAATATCTCCTTTATATCAATCTCATACCGATTAACCAATGATTCTTGAGCTAAGAATCTGGCTGCCTCTACCAGGGTATTAACCGGATATACCTCTATCCCTTCAACTACCGCTGCCTCTGATGCATTTGCCTCTGGAATAAGTATCCTCTTTAGACCAGCTGCCTTTGCTGCTAAAGCAATAGAAATACTCCCCTTTACCGGACGGATACTTCCATCTAAGGATAATTCTCCTATAATAACATAGTCAGCTAAAAATTTTACCTGAATCTGCCTGGTAGCCATCAGAATACCAATGGCAATGGGTAAATCCAGAGAAGCACCCTCCTTCTTAATATCAGCTGGAGCAAGGTTTACCGTCAAACGATAGCTGTCTGAAAACATAAACTCAGAATTAACAATCGCTGTTCTAACCCGTTCTTTACTCTCTTTTACTGCAGAATCAGGCAAACCAACAATATTAAAAAGGGGAAGGGATGGGGAGGCATCCACCTCTACATCGATTATATAACCGTCTATCCCCAGTATTCCCCCACTTTTTACGCTTGCTAACATCGTCTAACTCCATGGAAACAGTTAGCCAGTAGCAGTTAGCTCCTCTTCCATCTAACAGCTAACTGCTTCCTACACCCCTCGTTCAAATGCACCTTTTATCCACTGGATTTCCTCATCTACAACTGTCACCACATCAAACCTACAAGGGATACCTTTTAGTTTTTTTTCAAGGAGATAATGCAAAGCCACCTTTGAAATCTGGAGTTGTTTATGTTTGTTGATCGCTAAAAAAGGGGATAGATATGTTGAGGTTTTTCTTGTCTTTACCTCTACAAATACCAGAGTATCCCTATCCTTAGCAATAATATCAACCTCTCCATACCCGCATCGATAATTTTTCTCTAATATCTTTATCCCTTGCTTTATAAGATAGTTAGCCGCTTTCTCCTCACCGTATCGTCCAAGATTTATTCGTTCATACGTCATTTTGCACCATAATGGTAGTGTTGTGTCAACTCTCAATTGTCAAATAGATGGGATAGATGGGTTAGCACCCATCCTAC
>JASEHA010000114.1 GCA_030018795.1 bacterium | reverse complement strand
CATCCGGCATTTACAGGGATAAGCATTACCAGTATTTGGGTACTTGCCGATTCCAGGTGGAAAGCAGGAAATGATCGCGACTATTACTTTCACTATCTTTTAGCATTGGCTATGATGTGTCCAAAAATTGGACACACCTATCCCCATATATTGTGGTAACTTCCAATCTTCACTGCATTGTCCTGTCAGAAAGTTTGCCTGCAACCTGTTATCCACAAAAATGTTAGCCTGTATCATCCATACATTGGCATGAAACTTGCTATTGATAAGTCAGTGTAGTTAGCTGAGCAGTTAGTAATTTAGTAGTTAGTGCTTAGCTAATGGCTCTACTAACCACGGAGGGAATCTAAATTGAAGGCTATTCTGATGATTGATAGCAATGCCTGGCTGCAGCAGACGGTGATAAGAGAGCTGCAGGAGACTTGCGAGGTAGAGGTGGCAGATGTTTCTAATACCTCATTTATAGAGGCTGATGTGCTTATTTGCTGGCAGGCGTCTAAAGGGTTGATCAACAATATTAAGGGGTTGAAACTAATCCAGGTTTGGGGAGCAGGCATTGATAAGGTAGATATATCCGCAACTAAGGAAAGAAATATTATTGTTTGCAACACAAAAGGGGCAATGGCTAATGCTATTGCTGAATATGTTGTTATGCAGATTCTGGTTTGGGAAAGGGATCTGCCTTATTGGAACAAGATTGCTCATATGGGACAGTGGAATTGGGAGATGAGAAATTCCAATCCATTTGTTGAATTAAATGAGCGAATCCTTGTTGTGATTGGATTGGGAATGATTGGCATGGAGGTGGCAAAAAAGGCAGCTAACCTTGGCTTGAAGGTCTGTGGAATTACCAAAAATCCCTTAAAAGTAGGGGAAGATGAAAAAAAACAGCTTTGTTTGCTTGGCGGATTAGAGGAAATGGAAGGGGTAATGATAGATGCAGATTATATATCCCTCCATCTTCCATTAACAAACGAAACCCATCACCTTGTTAATAATCAATTCCTGAAGCAGATGAAACCCAGCTCAGTGCTGATAAATACATCGAGGGGTGGTCTTATTGATGAGAATGCATTGTCAAATATACTAAGAAATAGACAGATTCGAGGGGCATCATTGGATGTCCTGACCAATGAGCCGGAAAGGATGCAGATAGCACCCATCTTTTCCCCGCTTAATGGGCTTGAAAATGTCATCCTTACCTGCCATCAGGCAGGGTATACCACCAGAGCAATAAAAAATACCATTGACATGATTAAGACAAATATCCGGGCAATAAAGGAGGGGGATGAAAGCAGACTGATTAATAGAATAGGCTGAAAGAAGGAAGGAGACATGAATTGTTTAATGTGACAGATTACTGGCAATTGGCGATAGGTGAGTATATTATTCACCCATCACTAATGATCAATTATCCTCTTACATTATCCGCTACTTCTTGCTAATCTTGTGCTTGTAAATACAAAAGGAGACAAAAATGACATTAACGAAGCAAAAAATTGTTACTGTTGGCTGGACTTATACCTCAAAGTGTAACCTGAATTGTGTGCATTGTTATAATTCCAGCAGCATGAATCATCAGGATGATGAACTATCTTTAGATGATGCAGTGAGTGTATTGGAAAAGTTAAAGGATTATGGTGTAGAGGATATAAACTATGGCGGCGGTGAAAATACCATGCTGCCCCAATTCTGGGCAATTGCTAAGTATGCTAAAGAGCTTGGGCTTCATCAGTCATTAACCACCAATGGCACGATTATGACTGAGACTATGGCTGATGCCTGTGCTGAATTGTTTGATGATGTAGGGGTGTCAATAGACTTTCATCAGGCAATCTCCAATGATAAATTCAGGCTTTCTATGAATGGGGGAACATTTACTAAGGCTGTTCATGCAGCAAAGCTCCTTGTCAGACGCAAGGTGAATACAGAGATAGTGATGTGTCTCAATCGGCTTAATTGCAAGCCTGAAACCCTGCAGGGCATGATTGAGATGTGTGAGGGGTTGGGTGTCGGCTCCCTGCGGATGAATACCTTTAGACCGGTTGGCAGGGGTGAGTATGATAAGCAGTTGACCATGAACCCTCAGGAATTAGAAGGAAGCTACAGGTTTTTCTTTGATAAAATGTCAGAAAACGGAACAACCATTACCACGCCTGACCCGTTGTTCTCTTTGCTTGGTGGGCAGTATATGACTGATTCCGGCTGTCCATGCGGCAAGACATCGATGAGGATTCAAAGCAATGGCGATGTTACCCCATGTGTTTTCATGTCGCTTTCTGCCGGGAATATCCTGAGGGATTCTATTGATGATATCTATAACTCTGAATTGTTTCAGAGGTTTCAACATCAGGAACCAGTAGGGAAATGCTCTATCTGTCCAAGATGGAATATCTGCCGTGGTGGATGTATTGGACGCAAATGGGCATTAAATGGGTCGTTTGATGGACCAGATCCATTGTGCTGGTGGGAACCGGGTATGGCGATGGGTATCCTTCCTGAACTCGTTAATCCAGGAAGCTACAATATCCATGAACGATACCTCTGCACCTTTTATTTTCCCATAGAAACACAGCAAATGGCATCCATGGTAATGGCTGTTTGAGCAATACAGGAGCAAAGATGAGATACATTCAATCTGGCATGGCTGTATTATTCAAGCCATTAAAGGTATGGGCACTTCCTGTCCATCTTATCATTGAACCAACTACCTTTTGTCCACTAAAATGTCGGATGTGTAAGAGGGAAAAGTATGTTGCCAGTCCCAGCCACATGTCATTTGAGGGGTTTAAGAGGATATTTGATCAGATAAGGCCGTTAAGGCTTACCTTGAGTGGTCTTGGTGAATCGCTTGTTAACCCGGCACTTGTAGATATGATCAGCTATGCCAACAAGAATGGTGCACAGGTTAGCACAACCAGCAGCTTAGCTCTATCTGGTATCAATATGGAGCAGTTGGTTGTCAGTGGTCTGAAAAGGCTGAAAGTATCACTCGATGCTGCTGATGCACAAACATATCAGCATATTCGGGGACTGGATTTATTTGACCGGGTTGTTGATAATATCAGAACTATTGTTGCCTTGAAGCAGAAGAAGAATACCTTTGCTGCCAGAATGGACAGCTCATTACCATATCTTTGCCTTCAGGTTGTCATCCAATCCAAAAACGTCTTCCAATTGAGCCAGATAGTTGAGCTTGCACATGATCTTGGGGTAAATACAGTCTCATTCAGACCGGTTGGGCTTGCCGGGATTGAGGAAAAGAGGGATGAGTTAATAGCTGGATTAACCACGGATGAGGTTATCTGTCAGATGAAAAAGGCAAGGGATACTGCTAAAAAGATTGGCATGAAAACAAACCTGAATGACCTGTTGACTGGGACGTTCCATAAAACATGGGATGTTGTCTGCAATAAGGGCAACCAAAATATTCAGGACTGTTCATTTCCATGGTTTTCAATGTATATTACGGTTGATGGTGAGGTAAAACCATGCTGTATGTTTTCCTATCTGGATGCTAAGTTCGGCAATCTATGGCAAGAGGATATTCATGCTATCTGGAATAATGCAAAATATCAGGGGTTTCGGCAGGTACTCAAAAATGGGAAATACCCTGATGTCAGATGTCAGGGATGTGTGCCAGAGAATATGTTTGATCTGGCAGCTGCATTACGCAGGATAACTACTTAGTGTCGTGTCAAGGGCAATAGAGCACCAGGCACCAGAGTAGGAATGATTGAGCCGATGATAATGTGATTGCGACGTTGTAGGGGCGGAGTCTTCCCGCCCTGATTGGTTGGGCGTAGGAATGATTGAGCCGATGATAAGAGCACCAGGGCACCAGCTTTCTTAATTTCGTGTTTTCGTGATTGAACTTTTTTGAACTTTCAGGGTTCAGGAGGCAATTCTCATGCTAATCGAAAAATCACCATTTGTCCATATCTTCAAATCAAACGGAATGGTCTGCCTGTACCACTCACTTTATATCACTAACATCTACGGCAGCCATTTATTAGCAGAATTATTTGAAGGCTTGCGGTTTCCACAGAGCATGGAGCAGATAGCTATGCGGCTATTACCCACAGGAGGCAGACCACAGAACCTTGCGATAGATAACCGTCGTGCCATTGAGTATATTGAACTGCTCTTGAAACACCGGTTTCTGCGATACATTGACTGCGATGATGAAAGCAATCTTATCTCAACCCTCAATCAGCAGGCACAGTGCTCAACTCCACAGTTTCTATATCTCGTGCCAACCAGTGTGTGCAATCTGCGGTGCAAATACTGTCATATTATTGACACATGGGCAGCCTATGGGCATCATCATATGTCTATAGAAACCGCTGAGGCAGGGATAAAAAAGTTTATGGAATATAGCTTAGCCTCTGGACAAAAAAGTCAACGAGAAATAATGTTTTATGGCGGAGAGCCGCTGCTTGTTCCGGAAGTGGTGAAATACGCTGTATCTTATATTCGCAAGAATGCCTCAAGTGTTGCGAACACAAGTGTTGCGACCACAAGTGTCGCGACCACCAATGATAGTTGCAAGATAACCATGTTTACCAATGGGACAGCAATTACTAAGGACATGGCTGAGTTTCTGGCAGATAACGATGTCTTTGTCATTGTTTCCATGGATGGGCCGGCTGAGGTGCATAATCAGATGCGGTATTATCTTGATGGCAGAGGAATCTCCTCTGGCAGAGGAAGCTTTGAGGATACAGCTAAGGGGTATGATATTTGCAAGACTGCTGGCTGCCGGCTGGGCATATCCATGGTACTTGGGAAACATAATATCCCGGGGTTAAAGCCAGCGGTTGAGTATCTGATAAACAGATTTGAGCCTGTTGACCTTGGGTTCAGCACCCTTCACCTTCATCAGCATGGCAGCAATCCGGCAGCGGTTGACATAGGGTTGCTTACAGAAGAGATGATTGACACCTTCAGGTTTATTCGGGAAAAGGGTATCTATGCTGAACACCTTTTTAGACGGATAAGGCCATTTGTCCAGCAGCAGATACGATTAAAAGACTGCCCTTCGTGCGGCGGCAAATTCCTTGTTGCCCCTGATAAAAGCATTGGATTTTGCGAGGCATTTCTTGGCACAGGACTTTATTATTACCCATTGGACTCCTTTGATTTATCAAATGATGGCTATAATGAGTGGAAAGGGGTTGCCCCGGTAAGGCGGGAGGAATGCCTGAGGTGTCCGGCTATAGCCATCTGTGGTGGCGGTTGCCCCTATGATGCCTGGGTGCAGCATGGCAATATCAACAGCCTTGATACCATTCGATGTCAGCAGAGCAATATCCTGCTTGAATGGCTCATATGGGATTTGTTTGACCATGTATCTACATCGACAGTCCGCAATCTTGACCCATGGGAACTGCTTGTTCCTGAACCAGCCCAGAGGCAATTGATCTACTCGCAGGTAGATATAGCCGATAAAAGGCTGCCGCTTCATGGGTATTCAAAATACGGGGAAGGAAGTGGAGTTTGAACCAAAGCATTAATTTCAGCCTGATATCCCTATATCACATAAAAAATCTTGGGATAAGATCACTTCACGCCTTTCTCAAGTCAAACGGTTGTGACACAAATCTTATCTTCTTTAAGCACAGCTATTTTAATAATGCACATGCCCCAACAGATATAGAGATAGAGCAATTGATAGATGTACTCAAGAAATCTCAAACAAACCTTGTTGGAATAAGTGTCAGCTGCTCTGCCTATCTTGAAACCGCTAAGGCAATTACCAAAGCAATAAAGCAGGCATTGAATATCCCTGTCCTCTGGGGCGGGGTGCATGCAACCGTTGATCCAGAGGGGTGTATACAGTATGCAGACATGCTCTGTCTGGGTGAGGGTGAATATCCGCTGTTAGAATTGCTTGCAGCCATGTCAAACCAAAAGGATGTAACACACATCCAAAACCTGTGGTTTAATCAAGAAGGCAGGGTGATTAAAAATCTCATCAGGCCATTAATTCAAGATTTAAGCAGCCTTCCACTGCCAGACTATACCAATGATAACAAGTATTACATTAGTGGTGATAAGGTTTATGAGGGCGATCCAATCCATCTGGATTGCTGGGATTATTTCATCCAGGGGACGCGGGGATGTCCATACAGTTGCACCTATTGCTCCAATAGCCTGTTTAAAGAGATGTACAAGGATCATGGGAAATACATCAGGCAAAGAAGTGTGGAGCATGTAATCAAGGAATTGGTTCAGGCTCAGGCAAGCCTTAAGGGGCTAAAGATGATTACCTTTTTTGATGAGGTGTTTGGGGTAAACAAGAAGTGGATTGGTGAGTTTTGTAAAGAATACAAGGAAAAGATAAACATCCCGTTTTCCTGCTATCTTCATCCGCTGGCTGTTAGGGATGAGGTTATTGCTATGCTAAAGGAGGCTGGGGTAAGTCTCATTGGCATGGGTATCCAGAGCGGCTGTGAAAGGGTAAGGAGGCATGTCTTTAAGAGACCGGAAACGAATAAACAGATTATTGAGGCAACAGGTATTCTGCAAAAACACAAGGTTCCGTTTGTGCTGGATATTATCCTTGACAATCCGTTTGAAAGCCGCAAGGATAAGAATGAGACCCTGAACCTTTTGCTCCATATCCCCAAACCATTTAAGCTTTCCCTTTATTCCCTGATATATTTCCCTGGAACAAGGCTGACAGAGATGGCATTAAAACAGAATCTGATTACCCATGATGATATTGAAGACCGCAGGCAAAGGGTTTTGTCCCAATTTCGAGTTACATTGGGGTATAAAAGAGAAAGCTGGGACACAGCCTGGATTGCCTTATTGCTCTTGAGCGGAACATCATGTATCCCAAGACAGGCAGTATCCTTTTTAGCTCGCATAAATCTGCTGCGGCTGCATCCATATCCATTAATTATGCTTGTTGAGACAATTAAGGGCATTCAATGGATACAAAAGGCTGTCCAGATGGCTGTATCCGGGCAGATTACCTCATCGCTGATTAAACGATTTATTGTGCGAGGGAAGGGGAGCGGTTAGTAGTTAGAAGAAAGCTGTTAGTCGATGTTCAAGTTTTTACTGGTGACCAAGCAAGAGCACCAGTCACCAGAACACCGTGAGAAACTGATATTTGATGAAAAAAGGATTGCGACCGACTGGTGCACT
>JASEHA010000113.1 GCA_030018795.1 bacterium | reverse complement strand
GGCAATTCTATGAGGATTGTGTGATTTGAATTTTGCTTTATCGAATATTCAGAGAAAAAAATAAATTTCTTGACAAAAAAGATAAAATAAGGTATATTATATATAATTATATGTAATGGTCGATATTATTTCTATTTACAAATGAACAAGCAGGGGAGGGTAAGATGGAAGATCTGTTGACTATAGAAGAAGTAGCCGAGATTCTTCGCCTTAAACTCCTGACAGTATACAGATGGGTTGAGTCTGGAAAGATTCGAGGAATCAAGATTGGAAAGGGATGGAGATTCAAGAAGGGTGAGATTGAACGATTTCTCAAGGATCAAGAAAGTCAGGGGTATCATGAGGCTGCTGTAAAGCTTTATCAGCACGGCAAGGTAAATGAGGCTATAATTGCTCTAAAAGAATCTATTAATATCTATTCGGAAAAAGCCGATAGCTATGCCCTTTTGTCTGAGATTTATCTCGAAAAGGCAAAAAAAGATAAGGAATATATATCTTTAACAGAAAAAACATTAAATAAACTACTGAGTATTGACCCTGATAATTTGGAGGTTATTTCTAAGTTAAAGAGTCTTTCTTCCCTTCATGAAACAGATGCTATTGCAGATCAGGATGATATTTATGCAAAGATAAAAAATCTTGTCCAACCTATTATGAAAACCCTTACTGTACATGAAGATAATGGTGTTTTTGAGGAAGCATACAAAACAGCTAATTCCTTAAGTAAAATGGTAGAGGAAAAAGATGCTTACCTCTCTGGACATTCAGAGAAAAGATCGGTTTATGTTGCTGCTATTGCTCATGAATTAGGAGTGTCCCGTCTGCAGACAAGAGCATTACAGATTGCTGCACTTATTTACGATATTGGAAAGCTTTATATTAAGGAAGAAATATTAAAAAAACCAGGAAAACTGACAGAAATAGAGATAAATACAATTCGATCACATCCGGTTATTGGTGAAAAAATTCTTCGTGATGTTGGGATGCCTGACGATATTTTGAAATGCGTGCGGCATCATCATGAATCCTTAGATGGCAAGGGTTATCCAGATGGCTTAAATGGGAACGATATTCCCATTGGAGCAAGGATAATAAAGGTAGTTGATGCCTTTGGTGCCATGGTTTCTTTGAGACCATACAGGGAACCGCTCTCTTTTGATGGTGCTCTGAATGAACTAAGGTCAGGTGGAGGAAGAGATTTTGATTTAAGGGTTATAGATGCCTTTGCTGGTGCTATTGCTGAAGAAAGAAATCTGTTTAAGTCCCCATCCCGCAAGAATGTTAAGTCTAAAAAGATATTGGTTGTTGATGATGAACCATGGACAGCAGGCGCAATTAGAGGCTCCCTTGAAATGGAAGGGTTTGATGCCCTAACCTCTCCAACAGGTGAAGCTGCCCTGCAAAGAATATATGAAATTAAACCTGATATGATCATTCTGGATGTTTTTCTTCCAGATATGGATTGTCATTCACTGTGCCGCAGATTAAGTCAGGATACAAGAACAACACAAATCCCTATTATTGTTATCGCTACAGCCGGCAGCATAGACGATGAGATAGCTATCCTGGAACACGGTGCAGATGACTACCTTACAAAGCCCTTTAACCTCCGTGAACTTGTAGCCAGGATTAATGCTCATTTAAGACGGATAGACCATGAAAATGACGTGAATCCATTAACCAGATTGCCAGGGGCATCACGTATTGAAGCAGATATTCTTAAACGAATCAGTAATCCTTCCAAACAACTTGGCATGCTTCGGGTTGACCTGGATAATCTTAAGGCATTTAATGATGTCTATGGATTGCTTCACGGAGATAAAGTGATTAAACTGGTTGCTGAGGTTTTGCAAGCTGTTATAAAAACCTCTGGCAATAAGGATGACTTTATCGGACATATTGGCGGTGATAATTTTGTGATAATCACCTCTCAGGATAATGTTGAAACGATTCGCAGTCAAATAACGTCTGAGTTTAATAGACGCATTCCTGCCTGCTATCATAAGGATGATGTGGAACGAGGATATATCCTCAGGGATAAAGAAAGGCACTCCCTTTTATCCATGTCTATTGGATGTGCAACAAACAAGGATAGAAATATCCGTAATTATCAGGATTTTGAAAGAATAGCCAGTGAGGAAATGGTTTGTGTAAAAAAATGAGGCTATTTTTGAATTTTTTACTTGACATTTTGAAAAATTATGGTAATATATATATATGTTTTCAGAATTAGGGGCGGGTAGCTCAGCGGTTAGAGCACTTGCTTTACACGCAAGGGGTCACAGGTTCAAATCCTGTTTCGCCCACCATAATTCATTCCTTACCTTTTCTTACCTATACGGAGTCGTGGTGTAGCCTGGTTCAACACATCTGCCTGTCACGCAGAAGATCGCGAGTTCAAATCTCGTCGACTCCGCCAGTTTTTCATCTTTACCCCATTCTCAGCAGCTCTTTTACCCTTACCTCAAATGTTTCCATTGGCTCAAAGTGCTTTTCCTTTGTCCTGCGGCACCCAATCTCGATATTGCCAGAAGCCTTTGTTTTTGCTCCAACCACAATCATTATTGGAATACCCAGCAGCTCGGCATCAGTAAACTTTCTTCCTGGCCGTTCATCACGATCGTCTAATAAAACACTTATACCTGCATCCTGCAGTTTGCAATAAACATCCTCTGCCAGACCAAACTGAATAGAATCCGCAATATTAAGCGGCAGGACAATTGCCTGATACGGAGAGATATTCTGCTTCCAGATGATTCCAGAGGCATCATGATGCTGCTCAATATAGGCTGGAATCAATCGGGAAACACCAATCCCATAACAGCCCATAATGATTATCCTTTCCTTTCCTGTTTCGTCTGTAAAGGCAGCGTTCATGGCTTTGCTATACTTAGTGCCGAGATTAAAGGTGTGACCAAGCTCAATGCCCTTTGAAACCCTTAATTCCTTGCCGCATTGAGGGCATTTATCCCCATCAGATGCAACCCTTATATCCGCAAACTCAGAAATCTCAAAATCCCTTTCAGGATTTACTCCAATAAAGTGGCTATCAGGCTTATTCCCGCCAACCACAAAGTTGCCGCCTTCATTGATCCCATAATCAGCAATTATTCTTATCCCCTTCAATCCTATTGGTCCGGCAAATCCAACTGGGGCATTGGTTGCCTGCTCTATAGTTTTTGCATCTGCAAGAGAGACATTATTAGTGTTTAAGACACGACTGAGTTTATTTTCATTTATTTCTTTATCACCTCTAACCAATACAGCTACAGCTCCATTTTCTGTTTGATAGATAATGGTTTTTACCAGCCTGTCTTGAGAAACACCCAAAAAGCTGCTTACATCGTGGACACTCTTTACATTTGGGGTATTAACCAATTGAAGTTCAGACATTCCCTCTGTCCATTTCTGTCCCCTGCCACATTCCGCTTTTTCCTGATTTGCAGCATACCTGCAAACCGAGCATTCAACAATTGTATCCTCTCCAATATCTGCTGGGGCAATAAATTCATGAGAAAGGCTGCCACCAATCAGCCCTGAATCTGCCTCAACTATCTTGAACTCAAACCCGCAGCGGGTAAATATCTTTTCATACGCCTGATAAAATTTCATATAGGTTTCTATTGCTTCATCATTGCTTCTATGAAAGGAATAAGCATCCTTCATAAGAAACTCTCTGGCTCTCATCGTGCCGAATCTTGGTCTTGGTTCATCCCTGAATTTCGTCTGTATCTGATAAAAAGAAACAGGCAATTGCCTGTATGACCTGACCTCACGCCTGACCAGATCAGTAATAATCTCTTCATGAGTTGGTCCAAGGGCAAAATTAGAACCCTTGCGGTCGTTTAATCTGAACATATCGTCCCCATACGCATCCCATCGCCCGGTTTCCTGCCACAGGGATGATGGGGTAATGGCCGGAAGCAGCACCTCCTGACATCCAATGGCATCAATCTCCTCACGGATAATTCTTTCCATATTGTGCAACACCTTCAGCCCCAGAGGCAGGTAAGAATAAACACCTGAAGAAAGCCTCCGAATCATGGCTGCCCGAAGCATAAGCTTATGAGAGATTGCCTCTGCCTCCTGGGGTTCTTCAAACAGGGTTGGAATGAATAGTTGAGAAATACGCATAAAATATCTCCTTTTTATAAAATTTTAGTAACTCGCATCTTCCAGCTTGAGCATTATAAACTACATAAGCAGGATGCTTGTGTTACGATGATAGATTGGAATCCATAGTTTACTTTAACGATAACCGTTCACACCCCATAAAAAAAGATTAAACTCGATGTTTCCAAGTTTTTTAACCTACGATTCTTTCAGTCAAAAATAGATGAGTGAAACGAAGTTTTACTCAATCCTCCACATTACGAATTGAACGCATCAAGTAGTATACAATAAGAGGCGTTACAATCAGTTTTTATCGAATCCTATTTTTTCCGCCTTTTCGCCTTCTCGACTCCTTGCTTGGTCACCAGTAAAAACTTGAACATCGAGTATTATGATTTTGAGTAGGTAAAACAAGAAAACAAGTTACACTGGTAGAGGAAATAAGAAAAACAGAACAAACAATCGCAGGGGCGTATAATTATAGACCCCTGCGACACAAATAAGCCTATTTGTTTTTTTCAGCAGATTCCTGTTCTCTTAAGGCAAGCTTGTGACTGAAGTTCAATCTTCCCTGTTCATCGATACCAACCAATTTGACTAAAAGGTCATCCCCTTCATAAACTACATCCTCTACCCGGTTTACCCTGTTTTCAGCCAGATGAGAGATGTGGACAAGACCTTCTCTGCCTGGCATTACCTCAACAAAGCAGCCAAAGTTGGTTACACGAACCACCTTACCCATGTATATCTTGCCTACATCAACCTCAGCGGTAAGGTAAGAAATCATCTCTAATGCCTGATTCACGGCTTCATGACTGGGTCCGGATACAACGGTTGTCCCATCGTCAGTGATATTAATCTTTGCCTTGGTAGCCTCAATGATTCCCTTAATCACCTTGCCCCCAGGTCCAATGACGTCCTTGATCCTATGGGTTGGGATAGTTATTACCTGGATTTTTGGAGCATAAGGTGAGATCTCTTTCTTTGGACTATTGATGGTTTTTTCCATAATATCCATAATCGTTGCCCTTGCCTCTTTTGCCTGAAACAGAGCCTTAGCAACTATCTCATCAGACAATCCCAAAACCTTCATATCCACCTGAATACCAGTAATCCCTTTTCTGGTGCCGGCAACCTTAAAATCCATATCTCCAAACTGGTCTTCCATACCAGTAATATCTGTAAACATAGCATATTGTCCGCCATCCTCTACCAATCCAACACTTATCCCTGCAACTGGAGACTTTATTGGCACACCAGCATCCATAAGTGCCAGAGTTCCCCCGCAGACAGAGGCCATAGAGGTAGATCCGTTTGATTCAAGGATATCTGAAACAATACGGACAGTATATGGAAACTCCTCTTTTTTTGGCAATACTGGTTCAAGAGATCTCTCAGCCAATGACCCGTGTCCTATCTCTCTTCGTCCAGTTCCCCTCAAGGGTGAGGCTTCTCCAACACTAAAGGGCGGGAAATTATAATGAAGCATAAACCTTTTTGTTGTTTTAGCCTCAATATTATCAATCATCTGCTCATCCTCTACAGTTCCAAGTGTAGCTACAGCTATTGTCTGTGTTTGTCCCCGTGTAAATAACGTTGAGCCATGTGTTCTTGGCAGAACTCCAACCTCACAGGTAATCTCTCTTATGTCCAGCAACCCACGGCCATCAGCCCTTTTCCCATCTAAAAGGATAGATTTTCGGACAATCTCCTTTTGAACCTTTTCTACCACAGTCTTTATATCTGCAACACTAACCTCTTCACCAAAGTGAGAAACAGCATCATTGATTATCTCTGTAATGGCATTATTCTTTTCCTGCTTTTCAGGGATAAATACAGCTGATTTGAGTCTGTCGAAGGTAAACCCTTTTACTTTTTCAACTACCTCTGGTGCTGTCTCATAAGAGATAAATGTGGCTTTTGGCACACCAGCCCTTTCCTTCAACGTTTCCTGAAGCTCAATTATCTTTCTGCAAACCTCTGCCCCCTGCGAAAGTGCCTGAATCATTGTCTCTTCAGGGATCTCATTCCCTTCTGCCTCAATCATAAGCGTCTTATCCTTAGAGCAGCAGACAACAACATTCAAATCACCGCTATCCCTTTCTGCAACCGAGGGGTTGATAATAAGTTTACCATCACGCATCCCCATCCTGACTGCACCGATCGGGATATCAAAAGGAATATTTGAGATATGAAGGGCAGCTGATGCCCCAATTATACCCAGGATATCTGGAAGGTTTTCATTATCAGCTGAAAGAACCGTAGCGATAATCTGGACATCATTTCGACAGCCCTTAGTGAATAATGGTCTTATTGGTCTATCAATCAAGCGGCCAGAGAGTATCTCTTTGCTGGATGGTCTTCCTTCCCGCTTAAAAAACCCGCCAGGTATCTTACCAGTGCAATACATCCTTTCTTGAAATTCTACGGTTAGAGGGAAAAAATCAATGTTTTCACGTGGCGTTGCAGAAGCCGTAGCCGTAACCAACACCACCGTATCCCCATATCTAACCCAGACAGCACCATTTGCCTGTTTTGCCACTCTGCCTGTTTCCAGGGAAAGCAGCCTGCCTCCTATTTCTGTTTGTACACAAATCACTCTTTTTCTCCTCCTTAAATATGGGGGCCCACGGTTTGAAATACTGCACGATTTATAGAAGCTGTTAGCAGTTACAACCCCCTTAATAAAGGGGGAAAATGGGGTTGTTATCCCGCTATAAATCCTGCAGTATTAACCGTGAACCCTTAAAATTTCAGACAAACCTAATTGTTAAACGAAACATCCTTTAACATACCGCTTTTTCCACAACTTTTTTCGCCTTTTCGCCTTTTCGCCTTATCCTCACCTCCTTACATAGTCTTTTTCAAATCCATCCTTTTTATATGGACAAGTCTGTGCCCCAGCATATCAACCCCGGCCTGGCATTGTTCTAAGACAATATAACCGATTAATGGTTCATATATACCGTTTTCCGGCTTCATATCTATAAACAATACCTCTGTATATATTGGTCTGAATCCTTCTATCTGTATCTTTACCGGCCCACATATTTCACCATATTGAGC
>JASEHA010000112.1 GCA_030018795.1 bacterium | reverse complement strand
GGTCAGTAGTGAACTCGCGTGCAAACCCAGTAATGGGAGTACGAAGCCGGGTGTAGCGAAAATATAGACCGCGAGATTGAGCCTCGAAAGATGTATAGTCGTGGACAGTAGGATAAGCTCTTGCGAAAGGAAGAATGGTGAATAATGAGATAAGACTGTAGCATATTTCAGCCGCATAGGTCGAATTATTGTTTTAATCCTGTAAATCTTGTTAATCCTGTCAAAAAAATTATCACATCTTTTTCTCCTGTCCCTCTATCCTTGCTGCCTTATCAAAACACTCCTCAACTAATTGATGTTCCTTGCCAGTTGCCAGGAGGTATGTCCCCTTTGCCCTCCAGGCAGGGGCAAACTCAGGGTAGATGTTAATGGCTTTTTCCAGACAAGAAATAGCCTCATCAATCCTGTTTATATTCCCCAGGGTTATTCCCTTATTATACCAGGCATTAGCATCTGTTGGGTCTATTTTAAGGGATACATCAAAGCAGGGGATTGCCTCCTGATACCTTTCTAATTTGGTAAATATCATCCCCTTGTTATACCATGCCTTAGCATCCATAGGATTTATGCGGATGGTGCTGTCAAAACAATTCATTGCCTCCTGATACCTTTCAAGCTGATATAGGATATTCCCTTTATTATACCAGGCATTGGCATCGTTTGTATTCAGATTAATTGCCTCATCATAATAGGTTAATGCCTCTTGCGGCCGTCCAAGCTGATACAGGATATTCCCCTTATTATACCATGCCTCTGTATAATTTTTATCCAATTTAATGACCTCATCAAAACAGGTATTTGCCTGATCATATCTTCCTGCCTTATACAATAGATTGCCCCAATTATACCAGGCATCTGCATATTCAGGCTTCAGCCTGGTCACCTGTTCGTAACACGTGCCTGCATCTGCAACCCTTCCCAATTTGCCCAAGTTTACACCCCTGCCATACAGGGCATTAACATGCTGAGGGTTTCGAGAGAGGATGCTTTCATAGCAGATTAAGGCATCATCATACCGTCCCAGATGATAGAGGATATTCCCCTTACAATACAGGGCATCATCATACATGGGGCTTATCTTTAGTGCTTCTTCAATAGAAAGCAGTGCCCCCTTAAACTTGCCTGCCTTCATCAGAAGCATGGCCTTTCTGTACCATGCATTAAGGTGTCCTGGCTTTATGGTAGCAACCTTATCATAACAAACAATTGCCTCATCCATTTTGCCAAGTTTTTCCAGACTCTTTCCCTTATTGTACCAAACCTCTATATTCTCTAATTTTAATTCGATTGCTTTTTCATAATTACTGATAGCATTCTTTAACTCACCCAGTTTTTCCATAGCCATACCCTTATTATACCATGACTGGGCATAGGTTGGATCGTTTTTTGTTGCCTCATCAAAGCAGTTTGCTGCCTCCTTAATCTTCCCAAACTCATACAATATAGCACCCTTCTTATGCCATGCCTTTGCATGGGATGGGTTTAGTTTAATAACCATATCAAAGCATGGCAGGCTTTGCTCAAATCGTTCCATGGAATATAGTGCATCTCCGCTCTGATACCATGCATCAACCAATAGAGGATTGATAGTTACAGCTTGATTATAACAGGCAATAGCATCATTATATCTTTTAAGATTGGTATATGCCAGTCCTTTCTGGTACCAGGCATTGCCGTTGTCTGATAGATTCAAGGATAGGGCATCGGTGTAGCAGGCAATTGCCTCCTCATACCTTTGAAGCCACATAAAGGCAGCTCCTCTGCCAAGCAATGCCTTTTCGTCCTTTGGGCTGGAATTAAGGACATTAGCATAGCTTTTCACAGCATCCTCATGCCTGCCAAGGTTGACAAGGGATACAGCGTGATAATACCAGACCTCTGCAATAGGGGCGGCACATTTATTTGCAGAAATATCGCTGCTGTCATATTTTTTTAAGACGATTTCATAGCAATCAACTGCCTCTTTATACTTTCCAACCTCAGCCAATTCCATACCCTGCTTAAAAACAGCGTCCATATTCTCAGGGCACATTTGGCTCACCTCACGGTAACACTCTGCAGCATCCTCATGTTTATTGAGCTTGCTCAAAGCCAGTGCCTTGCTCATCCATACCCCGGCCTCATCAGGCTTTCTCTTTAGGACCTCATCATAACACCTGACTGCCTCCTCAAACCTATCCATGGCTGACAAAGCTATCCCCTGGTTATACCATGCAAGGGCATTTAATGGCTCAAGGGTTATTGTCTGCTGATAACAATCTATTGCCTCTTGATACTTCTTGTTGGCATAGAGGATATTCCCTTTATTATACCATGCCTTGCTATGTTTTGGATCCAACAAGATTGTTTTGCTATAACACATTAATGCCTCTTCCTGCCTTTCAGATTTACTTAAAGCAAGCCCTTTGTTGTACAGGGTCTTAGCATCATTGGGGCATATCTCCAGTGCCTTATCATAACAATTGATTGCCTCAAAGTTCTGATTGAGCCTGACAAGGCATGACCCTTTGTCATACCATGCAGGGTAGTGTTTAGCATCCAATTTCAGGACATCAGTATAACAGGCAACAGCCTCCTCATACCTTTCAAGGGCAGATAAAGAGGTTGCCTTGCTATACCAGTATGCTGGGTTTGATGGCTCTATCTTAATCGCTTCATTATAACAATCGATTGCCGCCAAATGCTTCTTTGCCTCAGAGAGGGCAGTTGCCTTATAATGCCACACGCTGGCACTGGCTTTGTTTATGATTAGTGCTTGATCATAGGACAATATTGCTTCCTCATATTGGCCAAGCCTATGCAGGCACAAGCCCTTGCCAGCAGATGCCTTTTCGTTGCTGATGGAAAGCGTTCCAGCTTTTTCATAAGCAGTTATAGCCTCTTGATACTTTCCCATGCCGCTTAAGGCATCACCATTACAAACCCATACATCTGCACAATCAGGATTAATCGCTATCAGATCCTTACATGATTCAAGGGCAGCAGTGTATTTAGTCAGGAGGTTCAATCCTTTTGCCTTGCCAAGCAATGCCTCAATGTTTTGCCTATTTGATTTGAGTACAAGATCATAACAATCAACTGCCTCCTGCTGTTTATTCATGGACACTAATATCCTTGCCTTCCCGAGCAAGGCATCTGTATTCGTACCATTCATTTTGAGTACCTCTTCATAACAAAGGATTGCTGCCTGATCTCGTCTCATCCCTTCTAACATCTTTCCCTTTTTGAGCCATGCCTTATGATAGCCCCCATCCAGATTAATTGCCTTATCAAGGCATTCCACTGCCTTTTCACATTCCTTAAGCTCTGCAAAGGATAGACCCTGATTGTACCAGGCATTGATATGCAGGGGATTTAATTCGATCACACGGCTATAACATTCAATTGCCTGCTTATGTTCGCCAATACCAGAAAGAATAACCCCCTTGTTATACCAGGACTTAACATGCCCTGGATCAAGGTTGACAACCTCATCATAACAGGCAGCTGCCTCATTAAACATATTAAGCCGATAGAGGATATTGCCTTTGTTGTACAAGGCATCCTGATTTTTGGGATCTAATTTAATGGCTTGATCATAGCAGACAACAGCCTCTTCATACCTCCTTAATCTAACCAGAACCTGTGCCTTATTCCCTGGCAGCTGTGCCTCTTGCGGCAGGATTCTGGCAGCCGTATCATAGCTCTTGATTGCCTCCTCATCTTGCTCAAGCTTATTCAACACCTCTCCCTGTCTCCACCAGGCAATACCATTATCAGGAGAGATGCTTGTGGCCTTGTTCAGGCAGAGAAGGGCATCCTTATGCCGTCCAAGATTGGAAAGTACCACAGCCTTTTCAATCAATAACTCGACATTATCATTATCGATGTTCTCAAAACACTTGAGAGCCTCTGGATAGAGCTTCAGATTAGACAGGAGCAATCCCTTTTTGTAGATAATATCCATATAGTCAGGTTTTTTCTCTAAGATCTTATTGTAACATTTTACCGCATCACCCATGCTGCCAAGCGTGGTAAGAATAACTGCCTTCTGGCTGAGGGCATCAATGTATGGTGATTGTGATGAATACCTGGGTGACTCTATTATCTCATTGTAGCAGGCAATGGCATCCTGCAGACAGTTCAAGCTTTGCAAGCACAGCCCTTTTTTATACCAGGCAGGCAGGTTATCCTTATTTGTCTCTATTACCTGAGAATAACATTCAACTGCCTCAGAATATTTGTTGAGAATGGTCAGGATATCAGCCATTCTGTAGAGGTTATTTTCATCCTTAGGCAGCATCTTGAGACACTGGACCGCAGCCTCAAGCTGGTTCAACTCTTTAAGGCTGTCTGCCTTTTTGGACAGGGTTTCAATATCATCAGGCTGTATCTCCAATATTTTATTAAGACAATCCAATGCCTCATCATATTTTTTTAGTCCAATAAGAATATCTCCCTTTTGTTTCCAGACGACAGGGTTGGCAGGGGTCAATTCAATCACCTTTGCATATGCGGTGAGGCTATCCTCATATTGTTTCAGCCTGGCTGATGATAGCCCCTTATTATACCATGCATCTGCATAGGATGGGTTTAGCCTGACAGCGTTATCATAGCACTCAATGGCATTTTTATCATCCTTGAGTATGGATAGGGCATCGCCCTTTTTACACCAGAGGGTATCATCCTTAGGGCTTATGGACAGGGCATAGTCATAACATTTTACAGCATCAGTAATATTCTTAAGACCAAGCAAGGCAGCTGCTTTTTCAATCCAAAAGGTTGCATTTTGCGAGTCAAGCTTCAGTGCCTCTTCATAGCAGGTGACTGCCTCCTTGAATCTCTTGAGACTGTTTAATGCACCTGCTTTTTTATACCAGGCACTGACATGTGTTGGCACAAGGGATATTGCCTGATTGTAACAGGGAAGAGCCTCCTCATATTCACCTGTTTTGGCAAGGATATTACCCATTAGGTACCAGGCATCTGAAAGGGATGGGTCAAGCTTTACTGCATGTTCAAGGTACTGGCAAGCCTCCTTGCTTTCACCAAGCTCATTTAGGGCAAGCCCGCCGCGGTACCAGGCAAGGGTATATTCAGGATCCAGGCTGGTAACCTTTTGAAAACACTCTGCACCCTTTTGCAGATATCCAGACTCGATTGATAAAAGTCCAAGACGATACCAGCCCTGTGTATGGGTTGGCAGTGTTTTAACTACATCCTCCAAATATGCAGCAGCCTCTTGCTTCCTGCCCATCTTTTGCAGCAGCAAGGCTTTAGAAAATAAGGCATCAGTATTGGCCGGCTGCTGGGCAAGAATCTTATCCAGACAGGCAATAGCCTCGTCGGTCTGATTAAGCTCAATTAGGGACACACTCTTATAAGATAAGACATCAACGGTTAGAGATGTTTGCTCAAAGCATCTAAGAGCCTCCTCATATTTTCCAAGCTTGCTCAAGACAATCCCCTTTTGTTTCCATGCCAAAAGATGTTTTGGTGAGACAGAAAGGGCAGTATCAAGGCATTTATTGGCAGCCTCATAGTTTTTGGTTTCAGACAGTAGAGTCGATTTAGCATACAAGGCATCAACATTATTTGGCTCAAGGCTGATGAGCTTATCATAACATAGTATAGCCTCAGCCTTTTTGTCCGATTTCTCTAAGGCTGCTGCCTTATGCTGCCAGCATGAGCTATTCTGCGGCTGAAGCTTCAGGCAGGCATCATAACAAACGATACTTTCCTTATACCTTTTTTGTTCCTCAAGAAGCATTCCTTTAGTATAATAGACACTTGCTGCCAGTGAAGAGGCAGGATTCAACCTGATAATCTCATCCATGCAATCCATTGCCTTTTTTGTTTCCCCAAGTTCGCACAGGGTCAGCCCCTTTTTATATAAGGCATCTACATTGTCAGGCTCAAGCTTTGCAATCTGTTCATAGACAATAAGTGCCTCCTGAAACCTTCCAAGCAGGGATAAGACCATTGCCTTTTGATACCAGGCATCAAGGCATTCTTTGTCCAATAGCCTGATAGTTTCATTGTAACAGATAAGAGCATCCTGATACCGTTCCAGCTTAGTCAAGGCAATAGCCTTATTATACCATGCCTTGCCATAGCCTTGATCCATCATAATTGCCTTATCGTATTCCTTAACAGCAAGTTCATATGCCTTTTGGTAAAGATGGATATTGCCAAGGTACAGGGCTATTCCCCTGGAGTCAAAAAAACCGCCATTGCCAGAGAGGCTTCCTTCGCCAGAGGGGCTCCCTCCCCGCGACCTGACAGCGTTCAACTCAAACAAGGCTTCCTTATACGCCCTGTTTGAATAATGGGTAAGTCCTATCAGAAATGAGGCAAGCATAGAAGCCCGTTCACAAATAATATCACTCAAGGTAAAGCTGTCAACCCCACGCAGTCTGGATGAGAACTCCTTCTGGCTGATCATTTCCATGCCCTTTATCTCATTTACAACCTTGAAATTAGGAATAAAGGCATCCTGAGTGGCCACAGGTATCCATCCCCAGACAATCAGAGATGCCCCATGACTTTTGCCAATGGCTGCTGCCTCATCATTATTTTTGGCTCTTTCGATGATAATAGTCTCTATCCGTGTCTCATTAAACTTATTGAATTTTTCATTCAACTCTCGAACAATGAGTCGGGTTATCTCCTTGCCAGCCTCTGATTCGAGACTATCAGGCCCCTTGCCTATCTCAGCAATGGCAATGATAAACTTATCTGGCACTGACATTTGAGAAACAGTATTTGTTGCCGCCCAGGACAGGGTTGGCAACAAGATGAATAAAAGCGCAAGTTGTTTAAGTTTCATGAATGATACCTCCGTATTTTTAAGACAGGTAACAGATCAGTGCACCAGTCACCAGTGCACTGGTAACAGATAACTGTTACCTGCTTGAACCTTCTGAAAACAAAAAATGGACATCATCCCTATTTATCAAGGAATAATGTCCATCTATTTAACAAATTTAATGGGGAAAGCCTATTATTGTCCACAAAAATATCCTGCGATTTAAGGTTTCCCTCCCCTTATGATTTAGACAGTATAGCATAACTGCTATAAAAAGTCAAGGTTTTTTTACAAATAATTGTGGAATTATTCAAGAGAGCGTTGCATAGCAACCAAAGCCCTATCGACACTCTTAAGCATTGATTGACTCCATTCCCGGCATGCAATCAGTTTTTTATCGAAT
>JASEHA010000111.1 GCA_030018795.1 bacterium | reverse complement strand
GTAGGAACATCTACAATGGGTCTATTGGTTTTATTATTAATAGAGGCGTTAGGAAAATAACTATGGCATCAAGAAAAATTGAAGATTTGCATCCAATTGTAGCAAAAAAAGCAATTACGATGGTTACAGAGCTTGCAAAGCAGGGTATAGATATAATTATAACCAGCACTCTCCGAACAATGGATGAGCAGGCAGAAATATATGCTATTGGTCGAACAAAACCAGGTAGAATTATTACGAATGCAAAACCAGGACAATCATGGCATAATTTTGGGCTGGCATTTGACGTTGTCCCTGTAGTAAATGGAAAAGCTGTATGGGATAGTTATTATTGGGAAGAAATTGGAGCAGTAGGAAAAGCTCAAGGGATGATGTGGGGTGGAGATTTTAAGAGTTTTAAGGATTATCCTCATTTCGAGTATCACCCTGGCTTAACACTGGCAATGGCAAAATGGGGTAGAAAAGAAGAATTATTGACAATATGATAGGAGGAATTATGATAGTAGTATATAATGGATCGGTAGATAGCATAAAAAATAGATATGGAATATTTCAGAAAGGAATTCCAGTTGAAATATCTACAGAGGTGGGATTAGGGTTAACAACCTATCCGTACTTTTGTGAAGATATCCCGCAAGAAAAAGAAGAAAAAGCCAAAAAAAATGGCAAAAAGGATGGTGAGAAATAATGGGGTATTATAGCGGATATAAAAGCCAAGTGGGATTTGGGTTTGAGCCTGTGCCAGGGCAGAAACCAATAACATTAAATCCGTGCCGATTTGATGTTAAGCTGCCTATTGGGCTAAAGATAGAGAGAAATATGATTGAGAGGGAAATTGTTAGAGGGTCGGGATCATCGATGAAAAAATTATTGGGGCTAATCAAAGTCTCCGGCGGGTTGAATGCAGAGTTGTATACAAAGCAGACATTATACTGGTATAGATTGTTAATGGGCGGGCTACCAACCACAACTGCACCAACAGACGTGTTATTGCTCGCTGCCACTAATATCACCCCAACAATGTCAGTATCCACGCAGCCAACAGTGGCAAGCAAGATAAAAATGGTTGTTAATGGAGCAACCGGGTGGGGGACGATTACGGTTACAGGGACAGATGGCATGGGATTGTCTATCAGCGAGACAATAACATTCACAACAAATGAGGCACAGATAACTACAAAATATTTTTTGAATATAAAGATAACTACTACAGGATTTACGGGAGGAACACTGACCATATATGGCAATAAAAATACATATTCACATGTTTTTACTCTGGCGCAGGAAGTGCCAACAATCACGGTAGAGAACAGTAAGGGTGGCATGCCATGGACATATTGGGGGCTGGGGATGAAGTCAATGGAGATAAAAATCCCACAGGTTGAAGGCGTGGCTGAAGTTTCTGCTGATTTTATAGGTCAGAATGGTGAACCAAAAAATATTGATGGTGGCACAACCCCAACAGTATTGAATGAATTTGTAGATACACCATTTATGAACTGGAACATGCAGTTCAGGATTGACGATGTGATTGTGGGGATACATAGCTGCACACTATCGATAGACAGGAACATCAGGGATAACACGGCAGAAATAAAAGACGGATGTCAGGAAGCTTTGCCTCGGCATGTGATGGACAACCAACGGAAAATATCAGGCAGTTTTAATGTGCAGTTTGCGGATGCTACATATTATAATAAATTTATCAATGGGACGTCTGCAAAAATCACGATTTATGGGACAAACCAAGAGGCATCGGGACCGTTTGAAAGCATAAAATTTGATTTGCCAGAGATTGTTTTTGAGGGGACTGATCCTGATGTTGGAGATATGGGAGAAATATGGATAGATGTTCCATTTACGGCATTTTCGAGTTTAGGGGTAGACGATGAATTAGTAATAACTGCGGTATCTACACAGTCAAATTGTAATTGATGGAGGATAAGATGATTTTAGATCTGGATATTTTAATACCAACAAAAAAACAGATAAGAATTGGCGGGCAGGAATATGAGTTGAATGCAGGTGTTCCAACGGCATTGATGTTGGCATTCCAGAGGGAAATACAGATAGATTCATCATCTGCAGAGGCAATGGAATCGGTCATTGATGTGTTGAAGTTTGCATTCAGGTCATACGACAATGCAGTAGAGATTATTGGTAATATGACATTGGGTCAAACATTGGCGGTAATCAATCATTTGTTTGGGGTTGAAACAGATGAAAAAAACGGATGATGCCCTCAACGGCAGAGGGCGAGGATATCAGTATATTTGAGATGTTTGCAGAGATGATAAAGTTTTATGGATTTAGCCACGGCGAGTTACTGTCAATGCCGTGGCTTTCTTTTTGTGGATATTTGCGGGAGAGGAACAATATTGTGAGCCGTGAGATAAAAGAAATGAAGAAGGCAACTAAGAGGTAGAGACATGGCAAACGCAGAAACAAAAATAATAATCAGTGGAGATGCGGCTGGAGCGAAGAAAGCGTTTAGCGAGGTCGGCGGAGCAGTTAGCCATGCAAAAAATAAAGTTCAAGGTTTTGCCAGTGCTCACAAAGTAGCTCTTGCAGCAGTGGCAGCGGGGCTGGCTGGTGGTATAGCTGGATTGGCTGCCGTGATGATGAAGGCGACAAAGGCAGCAATGGAACAAGAGGACGCAGAAACAAAGCTGCAAGGTGCAATGATTGCCACAGGGACATACACAAAAAAGCTACATCAATCATGGGCTGACTATGCGGGACAGCTGCAAAAGGTTACAAATTATGAAGATGATGTTATAATCTCATCAATGGGGATGGTTCAGCAATTTGCCAGGCTAAATGATGAGGAGATGAAAAGACTGATCCCCTCAATCATGGATTTAGCGACAGGGTTGGGGATTGATTTGGACTCTGCAGCAAAGATGGTTGGGAAAACACTTGGTGGAACAACAAATATGCTGAAGAAATACGGCATTGAGGTTGACATGACAGGGACAAAAAGCAAACAGCTGGAGTCTCTTACAAGCAGCCTGACGTCAAAGTTTGGCGGGCAGGCGGAGCTAATGCGTGGAACATTCTCAGGAGCATTGCAAGGGGTAAAGGGTGCTTATGGAGAAATATTTGAAACATTAGGCACAGGGTTGACGAAAGATAAATCTTTTATAGCGAATTTAGGGGCAGTAGAAAAATTATTGTGGGGGGTTTCCGAGTCATTATCTAAAACATCTATTGTTTCTAATGCTGCAACATTCTCAATTAATTTACTAGTGCAAGGACTGTGGTTGGCGGCACGGGCAATACTTAGTATGAGGATGGCATGGGTTTTATGCGATGTGGTATTTAAAAAGTTTTATTCTTCTGTGATGGATAAGCTCGCTGACTTGTCAGAAGCGGCAAGTAAAGTGGTGAGCAAGATAAATATTGGAAAAGTATTCACTGAACAAATATATCGTGACAAGGAGATAGTGAATAACCTCAGAAAGAAATCATTACAAGCAAGGAAAGAGGCAGAAGAACAATGGCAAGTAGGAGTGGGTGTAGCTCATACATGGGACACTCTTGAAAAAAGTGTCAATGAGTACGGGAAGAGTGTTAAAAACTTGCCGAAAGGGATAGCACTAGCAGGAAAGCCCAGAGCAGGTGCAGGTGCTGAAGGTAGAGCAGGTGCTGAAGGTAGAGCAGGGACTGAAGGTAGAGCAGGGACTAAAGCTGCTGTTCAGCCGATAGTAGATGCCCTTGCAGAGGAGCGACGGCTATTAGACGCACAGCGGCAATTTGAAATGGCGGGGATAAAGGATGCCTCGGTATTAAGACTCAAATATCTCAACATAGATTTGGCAAATGTTAAAGCAAACACGGCCGAATGGTATAAACTCATGGCAGAAAAAAAAGAAATAGAGGCAAGGATTGAAGAAGATGCCCATGAGGAAAAGAGAAAAGGGTCAGAAGACTTGCTGAAACGGTTAGTTGATTTTAATTCCTCATTTGTTTCTGTAACAGAAAATGCTGTTCGTGCCGCAAGAAAAGAACATGGTGTGTTTTTTAAAGAGTTTGGGAAAGGATTGGCAGGGATGGTCAAACAGTATATTAAAGCAAAGATATTGGAGGTAACAGCAACAAAAATAGCGGAAGTAACAAAATCAACAACAACAGCATCCTTAACTTTTGGAGCATCTTTATTGGCAGTACTGCCTATTATGGCTGCATCTGCTGCGGGCATTGCAGCATTAGAGGCATTAATACCCAGTATGGCACAGGGGGGAATAGTCAAGGCTTCCCCTGGCGGGACGATCGTCAGGGTTGCAGAGGCGGGACGAGATGAGGCAATTGTCCCATTAGGGACAAGTGTTGGCGGGACGAATTACTACACATTCAATATTTCATCTCATCTGGATTTGGCACAAGTGACAGAAGCAATCAGGCGGGGCAATCCCGCAGCAATAAATATGGTGAAACAAATCAATAGAACGACAGGGATTGTTGGGGGTGAGGCGTAATGTCAAACGGCATATTGATGAGCAAGAATAGGATTGACTACAACTGTGCGATAACATCGAGCAGCGGCACGGCAACACCCGTAGTGTATGACCGTAACATCAAAACAAAATGGCAGAGCATGGGGAGCAATGACACCATCACGGAGACAATCACGATTAGTTTTGGTGGTAATCGGACTATGAGCCGTCTGATACTACTAAATCACAATGTCAGGGCACTGGAGCTATGGCATGGGGCAACGCAAATACTGAATCAAGATAATATCAGCCAAAATTATTTTTATGGCATTTTTACCCCATTTACGGCGACAGAAGTGGTTTTGAAACTGAAAACAACACAAGTAGATAATCAGGAAAAATATGTCGGGGAAATAATCATGTCTGAGCATTACTATACATTGGAGAACAATCCCGCTGGCATTGATTATCGGTGCAGTGAGAAGGCAAAAGAAATTGAGCTATCAGATGGAACTCAGAAGTTTTGGAAGATTGAGGGTAGCGATAAAGCAGGGATAACCCTAAGTTTCGAGAAAATCACAGGAGCAATGTGCTCGCAGCTGGAAGTGATAAAAAAAGCAAGATATATGCAGCCGTTCTTATTGTATCTATTCCCTGATACTCATCCTCTTAGTGTATATCTGATGAATTGGACGAACTCATACCAGCAGGAGATACAGCAGGCGTGGGACAGTGGCGGTAATCGGCTATACGATTTGAAGGTGGAGTTGAGAGAGGTATAAGATGCAGACAGTATCAGAAGCGTTTACCAGGGCGAGCAAGGCAGATATGTTATCACCCGTATATAGAGTCAGTTTGTTTGGTAATAATCTGGCGTTTGGAAAGCCAGTAACGGTCTCAAGTTTTCTGATTGGCTGGGAGGGGTCGAAAGCAGTTGACGCAGTGATAGAGGATAATTATGGTTGGAGTAGTCAGGATGTGGGTAGTGAGAGACCGATAGCTCCTGAGACAATAATAATTGACTTACTCTGGCAGACAGAGATTGATAGGGTTATTTTATATCCTCGTATTAAGGTTGGCATAGTTTATTGTTTTCCTATAGATTTTGAGATACAGGTTTCGAAAAATAATGAAATATGGACAACAGTAGTATCTAATATGGCATATTCTTTGCCATCTAATCAGGATGGTGAAATATTTGATTTTCCGAAACAGATTTGCCGATATGTGCGGGTATTGACCACAAAATTCAGACAATCCCCTGAATTATATTGGGCTGTTCAATTTGCAGAAATACATGTGATTAAACGACCTGTGATTATTTCTGGCAACAACCCAGCAGTGGCAGGGAACTATGTCCTATCAGTTGGGAATATAAATTGGGAATTAGACACTACTGGTCAAAATGTATGGAAATCAGGGAATGTGAGGATTGAGGTAGATAACTCGGACAATGTCTGGTCTCCTACCAACAGTAAGGGGTTGTTTGCGTATCAAAGATATTTTGGGGCAAGGGTTTCAGTTGACGCCGGTTTTGTCTTGGACGATGGGACGGCAGAGCTTGTACCGATTTTCAAAGGGCAGTTACAGGACGCTATGAGGCATTCAGACACCATTGCCAGCACGCTGACAGCATATAGTTACTGGGAGAAGTTGGAGAGAGTAGACATCAGCAGTCTCAAAGACACTGATACAGGGATATGGTATGCGAACAAGCGGGTTGATTTCTTGGTTCGGCAGATTTTCGCATTTGCGGGATTGACACGATTTGAGTTTGTGGTTGATGCAGCCATAACGGTGATTCCTAATGCAGATTTTAATGAGCTTACTGCACAACAGGGAATTAGTTGGCTGGCTGAAGTAATGAATTTTGAGTGTGGAATAGACCAGAAAGGGTTAGGATTTTTTAGGGCACGGCAATCGGGCGGGATAGTAAACTTCGAGGCAAGAAATAAGAAAAATGGGGATAAAAACCTGATAAGTGTAAGCAATATAGATATTGGTGTTGAGGGCGTAACCAATCATTGGACGACAATAAATTCAATAGGAAACACTTTATCAAAAGAGCCTGTAGCAGTACGACCAAATACATATGATAGGTTTGGGCATATCAAGAAAGAAATTGTCAACAAATTTTTGTCTCAGATGAATGACTCTGCCATAATGGGTGTGTTGACGCAGTATTTTGATATGTATTCCGAGCCAAAAATGGAAGTAGATTGTGAGATAGTTTTTTCTCCGCAGGTTGAGGTTGGAGATATACATGAGGTTACGCAGCAAGAGTTGCAGTCTCAAGGGAGAAATCAGCTAACGTGGGATGTGAATGAAACATGGAATAGAGGTTTTATCTGGGGCAGTTTTGAAAATTACTTGGTACGCAAAAAAGTTATGAAAGTTGTTGGATTATCAATAGATTTAGCTGAATTTACAATGAGAATAAAATACAAGGAGGTATAAGACTATGGCATTAGACAATATGCCCGTAAATGGTTTTGTTGCCAGCGTTGATGCAGGGGAAGAAGCAACGATTGAGCCAGTGAAGGCAGATTTCAATTTTTTGCATGAAAGTCTTCCCCGCGCGAGTGGGGGTGTTTCTTCTGGTTTCTTTCATAGCCATATTATTTTGTAGTCTTCCCCGCGCGAGTGGGGGTGTTTCTTATGCCATGATTGCCCTGGCTTTGCATGCGTAACGTCTTCCCCGCGCGAGTGGGGGTGTTTCTTTCGGAAGGGAAAGGGAAAGAAGTAGATAAGAGTCTTCCCCGCGCGAGTGGGGGTGTTTCT
>JASEHA010000110.1 GCA_030018795.1 bacterium | reverse complement strand
TTTATCTTTGCCTGCTTTGGGGTTATCTCCGGCTTCTGGGCAAAATCGCACGAAGATACATCCACCTTCGCTAACTTCTTTATCATGCCTATGGCGTTCTTCTGCGGTACATTCTTTCCAATAGAGAATCTGCCAGGATTTATTAAGGGATTCCTCTATTTCTTGCCACTAACCCATGCCAGTAAAGCCTTAAGATCAAGTTTTCTTGGTCAGGAGATAGAGATAATCTCCCTGGTGATTATGCTTACCCTTTTTATAGCCTGTTTCTGCTGGGGAATACTAACTATCAGGAGGTCAAATAGATGAGAAGATATGATAGGATTTATCGGGCTTATGGGATTTATTGCAATTTAATTATTTTAATCTGTGCTCTTTCTCTTCCTGGCTATGCCAAAGAGCCAGATACTGCCAGAGGTAGAATCACGGGTTTCGATGATTTTGGCAGAAAGATAGTGCTGGATAAGGCACCTGAACGGGTTGTGGTTATCAGTGCCAGCCCAATAGATGTCATATTTGAGCTGGGGGCTGGAGATAAGATTGTTGGGGTGCCAGACAATATTGCCCGTTCATATCCCCATACCTGCAAGCGGTATCCGTCTCTGCTTGAAAAAGCACAGGTAGGAGGATTCAGCAGTCCCAATATAGAAAAGATCGTTGCACTCAACCCTGACCTTATTATCTGTTACGACTCGAAAGATAGTCCTGGGAAGTATAGCCGGGTATTTAAAAAAATGGGGCTGGTTTATGCGGTCTTTACTACTGCCGAAGGGGTCGATTCTGGTCTGGAGCAGATAAAGAGGTTAGGAATTTTGCTGGGCAAGGAAAAGAAGGCAAAAGAGTTGGGTAATAGACTAAAACTGGAGATAGATGAGGTAGTTTCCAAAATTACCCCACGAATAAAGAACCGCCCTATAGTCTATCTCTGGTGGGGCTCTGGCAATGGCACCTACGGGAACCGGGCGGTTATTAATGAGCTGATTAAGCTGGCCGGCGGCATTAATCTGGCCGATGAGTTTGACAGACAATATATGGAGCTTTCACCTGAATATGTAATTAGCAGGAATCCTGAGGTGATTGTCATCTCCTACTGGCAGGAAAAGGACAGGGAACTCCGTATGGCAGAGATCAAAAAACGGCCAGGGTTCAGTCAGGTGAAAGCTGTCAAGGATAATCGTGTATACACCATAGATGGACATTCCTTTCATACACCCCTGCTGTTTGCCGAGGTGGTACGGAATTTAGCCAGGTTTATTCATCCTGAATTGGATGGAGGGAAGTAACTAATGGGAAATAAACCCAAAAGATATTTGCTTGTTTTGGGTATTCTACTGGTTGGTTTGATTGCCACTTGCCTGATATCGATTATGATTGGCCCTGTATTTATCCACCCACTTCTAATAATCAAGATATGGGCATATAAGCTTTCTGGCGGGTTAATCCAGCCTATCTGGAGCAATATCCAGGAAACAATAGTGGTGGATATTCGCACCCCACGGGTTATTCTCTCTATGCTGGTGGGCATGGGGCTATCAATAGCCGGGGCAGCTATGCAGGGCTTATTCCGTAATCCTATGGCCGAACCCTATATTTTAGGCATGTCTTCCGGGGCGGCTGTTGGTGCAGCATTGGCTATTGTGCTGGGGGCAGGTAATGTGTTTGGAGAACTCTCAATCCCTGCCATGGCTTTTATCGGTGCTACCACAACTATCTTTGTAGTCTATAATATTGCAAGAACTGATGGACGGGTTCCTACAGAAACCCTGCTTTTAGCTGGTATTGCTGTAGGTTTTTTCCTCCATGCAGTAGTCTCATTCCTGAAGATTATTGCCTCTCATGAAACATTGCGGGATGTGGTATTATGGCTGATGGGGTCTTTTGCCCTATCTACCTGGGCTGATGTCAGAATGGTTATTTTACCCATACTTTTGGGAATAGGGGTGCTCTATTTCCTGTGTCGGGAGTTGAATGCCCTTCAATTCGGTGAAGAGACAGCTTTACATTTAGGTATAGAGGTTGAGACGGTGAAGAGAATTTTGCTAATTGCCTCTGCCCTGGTAACGGCTGTAGCTGTATCGGTAAGCGGCATAATAGGTTTTGTCGGGCTGATTATTCCGCATGTAGTCAGGCTTATCATTGGACATGGTCATCATATCCTGCTGCCGGCTTCGGCACTGAGTGGTGGAATTTTTCTGGTATTATGCGATACATTAGCTCGAATAGTTACTCAGCCCTCAGAGGTACCCATTGGTATTATTACCGCGGCCATAGGTGCACCCTACTTTGTGTACCTGTTGAGACGCAGGAAAAAGGCTATTAGTTGGTGGTAAAAGATGCTACAGGTAAAAAACATATCCGCTTCATATCAACAAAGACCGGTGCTTGAAGGAATCAGTTTTCAGGTGGAAGATGGAGAGTTCCTGGGTATCATCGGCCCAAACGGAGCAGGTAAAACTACCCTGCTTAAGATAATGACCGGAGTAAAATCTCCGCTTACTGGTGAGGTTATGCTGGATGGGAAAAAGATGAGTAGCCTCTGCCGAAAGGAGATAGCCATGATAATGGCTGTTGTGCCGCAAAGCTCGTTTATTCCACCTTTATTTACAGTAGAGGATGTGGTTTTAATGGGCAGGTATCCACATCAGAAGAGCCGATTTGTAACTACAGAAGAAGATATAAAGGCTGTGGAGGAAGCGATGCAAAAGACCAATACCTCAAACTTTCGCCAGAGACCAGTAAATGAACTGAGCGGTGGAGAAAGACAGGAGGTGATCATTGCCAGGGCACTGGCCCAAGAGCCCAAAATACTCCTGCTGGATGAACCAACTGCCAGTCTGGATATAAAGCATCAGATGAGGATACTTGGGCTGGTAAGGACACTGGTCAAAGAAAACGGAATTACAGCTATAATGGTTATCCACGACCTGAATTTAGCTGCCAGGTTTTGTGATAGGCTTATTCTGCTGCATAACCAAAAAATCTATGCCCAAGGGGTCATAAAAGAGGTTCTAACCTCGCAAAATCTTAAAGAGGCCTATGAGGTAGAAACAATGGTTGAGTATAATGATTTTATAGGTGCCTTGCAGGTAGTGGTGAAATAGGAAGAAGCACCAGTCAGCAGTCAGCAGTGCACTGGTGCACTGGTATCTGGTGCTCTGATGACTGATGACTGGTGCTCTGGTTGCAGAATTAGATTCTTTGCTCACATTGCAATTCCAAACATTTAAAGAATCACAAATTATGACGACTTAGAGTATAACTGCTAACAACTTTTCAGGGAGGGATTTTAATGAAGATATTAGTAGCCACATCAGAGGCAGTTCCTTTTGCTAAAACAGGTGGTCTGGCAGATGTAACCGGTGCTCTGCCGCTTGTATTATCAGAAAAAGGTCATGATGTCAGACTTGTTTTGCCGGAATATACCATGACCAAAAAATGGCTGGACAGTAACCCGCAATTTGCTGTTCAAAGGATAAACGGGATAGATGTGCCTATCAAGGGAATACCCATTAAGTGTATCGTACAAGAGCTTAAGCATAAAAATATCACTGTCTATCTTATCAAGAACGATGATTACTTCCTTCGGGATGAGCTTTACAGCACCAAGTCCGGAGACTATGAGGATAATGCGGAACGGTTTATCTTTTTTAGCCGTGCTGTATTAAAGATGCTGAGATTAAAGGATTGGTCGCCTGATGTTATCCACCTCAATGATTGGCAAACATCCCCTATCCCGCTCTTCTTGAAAACCGTTTACAAGGATGATCCATTCTATTCATCGATAGCAACTATTCTTACCGTCCATAACCTTGGCTATCAGGGGGTGTTCAACTCGTCTGAACTTGAGCTGTTTTCAGGGGTTAATCCGGCAGAGATATTCACTATGGACAGGATTGAATTCTATGGAAAGATTAATCTTCTAAAGTCTGGGATTGTTTATGCCGATATTGTCAATACTGTCAGCCCCAAATATGCTCAAGAGATCCAGATACCTGAATGTGGATATGGGCTGGATGGGGTACTCAGGCAAAGGTCGCATGAGTTATATGGGATTATAAATGGCATTGATTATGATACATGGAATCCGTCAACAGACAGGGAAATCTTGCATCACTATAATCTTGAATGCCTTGAAAATAAAAGATTAAACAAGTTAAACCTAATGAATTACTTTCAGCTTGAAACAGGGACAAAGTCACCCAAAATAGAGCTGGATGAGAAAATACCATTAATCGGTCTGGTTGGCAGGTTGGCAGCCCAAAAAGGGCTTGATATCCTGGCTGAGGTTTTCGAGTCATTGCTTTCCATGGATATCAGGCTCATCCTGCTTGGATCTGGTGAAGAGAAATATCATCGCCTGCTCCAAAAAATAGCCAGAAAATATCGAGACAAGATAAGTGTCAACTTTGGTTATAATGAAGAGTTGGCACACAGGATTTATGCCTCATCTGATATGTTTCTAATGCCCTCACACTATGAGCCATGCGGACTTGGACAACTGATTAGCTTAAGATACGGCACTGTTCCCATTGTTCGAGAAACAGGGGGACTGGCTGATACCATTGAAGAGTTTGACCCATTGTCAGGTATTGGTAATGGATTTACATTCACTGAATATTCAGGCAAGGCATTGCTTCAGGCTATCAAAAGGGCATGTTATATCTATCAACACAAAACAGATTGGCAAAGGTGTATTTCAAATGGCATGAATCAAGATTATTCATGGTCAAATTCTGCCATAGAGTATGTAAAACTCTATCGAAGGGCTGTTGCGTCAAAGGTCAGAAGTTCAGGAATTCAGAAGTTATAAACATGCGAAGTGCTGCATCTCTACGCTAATACCACACCCTGCCAGTCTCAAAAGAGGCATGTGGTATGTTCCATCTGGAGGAGAATGTGCTTGAGAATACAGATACTGAATCAAAACCCAATGTATTGACCATAGTTGACATGGAATCTAATCAATCAGGTTTCTTCAGTGATTGTCGAGATACACGGTGGACAGAAAATAGCCTTAAGACTTTTCTACACTCGGGCTTGTGGTTGGTGCAAGCATCGAAAAAATAAGCCACCATATCCTCCAGTGTCCAGTAGTGGTAGAGACTGGAAGAACTCAAGAAGAGCTATTGGCTTTGGCATGGCACAAAATATATTGGTCTTTTGCGTGCCTAAATAAATCCGTATAATTTTTAGACTCAGCTTCAGCCTTCAGCCTGATAACCCTATCCAAAGGAGGACAGGTAGATAGACTAAAGGCTGTTGAACTGTTAGGCAAAAAAAGGAACTCGCACCTAACAGCCTTCAGCTTTCAGCTTTTCAGCCTAAACAACAAATGCTGCGAATAGGCATGGCTCAGATTAACCCTATTGTTGGTGATTTGAAAGGGAACAGACAGAAGATTGTCAACTGCATCTGCAAGGCAAAAGATTTGGGTGTAGATATCTTAAGCTTCCCAGAATTGGCTATTTGTGGCTACCCGCCAGAAGATATTGTTTTTAAGCCTCATTTTGTTGAGGATAATATAAAAACCCTCCAGGAAATAATTAAGTATACAGCAGATATTACTGCAATCATTGGTTTTATTGACATAACAAATGATGGAAATATTTATAATGCCGCAGGGGTCTGTCACAATCAGAGGCTTGCTGGTGTCTATCATAAGATGAACCTGCCCAATTATGGTGTCTTTGATGAAAAAAGGCATTTTGAGCAGGGACATGAGCCCTTTGTCTTTGCCCTGAATCAGGCTGTAATTGGCCTCAATATCTGTGAAGATATATGGATAGAGAATGGGACTGGCAGCCTTCAGGCAACAAGGAATGGAGCTGAGATTATCATGAATATCTCTGCCTCTCCTTACCATGTCGGCAAGGGTAGGCTGCGAAAAGAGCTTCTAACCACACAAGCTGTAACTAATGGGGTTACGGTATGTTACAATAACCTTGTTGGCGGACAGGATGAACTGGTATTTGATGGCAGCAGCATGGTTATTGATCAGCAGGGTAATGTAATTGCCCATGGGAAGCAGTTTGAAGAGGACATGATTATCGTTGATCTGCCAGATACAAAGCTGCAAGAAAAACCCTCCAATGCGATAGACATAATCAGACTTGAGAAACTTGAGAAAACAGGCAGAAAGCAGGAGGTGCGAGATAGATTCAGCCCCCCTCCCCCTTTTCTACCACTTGAGGAATTGGAGGAGATATATTATGCCCTGATCTTGGGCACGCATGACTATGTCCATAAGAATAGGTTCAAAAAGGTTATCATTGGATTAAGCGGAGGGATAGACTCTGCACTTGTAGCCGCTATTGCCGCTGATGCCCTTGGCAGGGAGAATGTAGTCGGTATCTCTATGCCCAGCCAATATTCTTCTCAAGAAACTCAAGGTGATGCCCAGAGGCTTGCAGAAAATCTGGGGATAGAGTTTTATGTTGTGCCTATCAGGGATATATTTGAGACATACCTCCAAACCATTGAGCAAGGGTTTGGGAGTGTCAAATTGCCTGTATTACCAGTAGATGTAACTAATGAAAACCTTCAGGCAAGGATAAGGGGAAATATCCTCATGGCTTATTCCAATAAGTTTGGCTTTTTGGTCCTGACCACAGGCAATAAGAGTGAGATGGGTGTTGGATATTGCACGCTTTACGGTGATATGGCTGGCGGCTTTGCCGTAATCAAGGATGTGCCCAAAACGCTGGTTTACAGGCTATCACAATATCGTAATGCTAAAGGAATTGTTATCCCGCAGGGAATATTGACTCGCCCACCCTCTGCTGAGCTCAAAGAGGATCAAAGGGATGAGGATACATTACCCCCTTATGAAATACTTGACTTCCTCCTTGAGGCATATGTAGAAAGGGATAAAAGCAGTCAACAGATTATTGATCTTGGGCTTGAACCAGAGATGGTAAAAAGGATTATTCGAATGGTAGATACAAGTGAATATAAACGCCGCCAATCTCCACCAGGAATAAAGATTACACCCAAAGCATTTGGTAAGGATAGAAGGCTACCAATTACTAATCAATATGTAGGGTGATAAGGACATGCTATTGCACCGCAGTAATTTTTATTGACACTATCTCTATTATATAGTATAATTGACATTCGATGTTCAAGTTTTGGCATGGTTCAATTTCATAGCGTGCAGGGTAACGAATACTTGTTGGTTTCTGTCATTGCGAGCGAAGCGAAGCAATCTCGACTTATGGGATTGCTTCGTCGTTTTGCTCCTCG
>JASEHA010000010.1 GCA_030018795.1 bacterium | reverse complement strand
TGAAAAACAACGGCTAATCGGCTGCTTGAAAGCCTCCCTTCGCGAACTTGGGTTAGGGTAAGATGACAAAGGAGGCGTTTGGACACCAAAGATGCTCTCAAGCGTCTGCAAGAAACTGCCGATAATAATGATTGAGGTGATGAAGGATGATAAAGTACAAGAGGATTGTTTTCTTTCTTTTAATATTCTGTTTGACAGTCCCTATCAGCTGCAGCCTTGAGGATACAAAAGCAATATCTGTAGCTAAAAGAAATGCTGTTAATGCAGCCAGAGAATATCCTGATGCAAAAGGTGCTATGGTGATTGCAGTAAAGAAGATAAAAAAATCAGATGATGCTGAGAAATTCTTAAAGAAAAGGGGCTGGTATTGTCCGGTTGGAAGGGTTCATTCAGGCGATATCATGGTTGTGGTACGGGTATATTGTCGGGGTGAATTTTTTGGGGATATATCTGTTTACATATGCGACCCAAGTGGAAGGGTGAGAAGATAGGTTACTTAAAAATACACTTAGTCGTTAGCTGCTAACAACTTTTTCAACACATCCCTTGCCTTTTCCAATGCCTTAGCACGATGGCTGAGTTTATTCTTTATCTCTATCCCCAATTCAGCAAAGGTAGCGGTATAACCATCAGGAATAAAAACAGGGTCATAACCAAAGCCATGTTTACCCATTGGAATATCAGCAATTATTCCCTCACAGCTGCCTTGAACGGTTCTCACTGCTCCTTCAGGGGTAGCAATTGCCAGAACACAGACAAAACGGGCAGTTTTTAATGATTGATTGCAAGAATTTTTTTCTCCCTTTATCCGTTCCAACAAAAGCTGATTGCGTCCATTATCATCAAGCTCTTTTCCGCCAAAACGAGCAGATAATACACCTGGTTCTCCATTAAGGCAATCAACCATAAGCCCTGAATCATCTGCCAGAGCTATTTCTCTGGTATATTCAGCTACAATTATAGCTTTTTTAATCGCATTCTCTTCAAAGGTTTGACCATCCTCAACAATCTCAGGGAGGTCTGGATACTCATCCATAGATACCACTTCCAGAGACATAGAGACTATAGATGTATTAAATAGACAACTTCTTATCTCCTCAATCTTGCCCTTATTTTTAGAGGCAACTACTACCCTCATTTTTTCTCCTTTTTTTCTCCTCTTATCTTGTCAGCTGACTTGACGATTATTCCTCCATAACCCATCCAAAAACCTCTATTTCAGCAATAGGCAAGACAGAGGGCTTAAGGCTGTTAATTGCAGGGCAAACCTTTAATCTGGATGTAGTTAGAGGATTAAATGTTAATGTAACGATATTCTTGCCGTCATTATTAATGGTTTTCAGGCTCTCCCATCTTTGATTTACTGGATCATAATAATAAAAAGATAGGTCAATATTTCTTTCACCTATTTCACCAGATATTAGATAAACAATGACCTTATCAATTAATCGAGAGTAATGGAAATCCAATTCATACCATGAAGGGCTTAAATTAGCACCCTCTTTATCCCCATCTATCAGATAATTACCTGATAGAGAAACCATGGTTCGATATTTGGTCTGAGCAATATTCTGGTAAGAGACTTTTTTGGCATTTCTAACATTGGTTAATTGTTGTTTAAGGCTTGCATTTTCTTGCCTTAATCCCTCATTCTCTTGCTTTAATTTCTCTGCCTCCTTAAAGGCCTTCAAGTCATCCATTATCCCGGCAAAGCAAGGTGTTGTAAAAGTTGTAAAAGATACGCTGCTGATTATTATGGTTAACCATAAAATTTTCCTCATCATTTTTCCCTCCTATTCATTAGCAAAAGAGCACTAGAGCACCAGTCACCAGTGCACCAGAGTATTAGTCAATCTTTGCTGGTGCTCTGGTGTCATGGTAACTGGTGTCCCTAATATGCTCTCTGTGTTAAAAAAAATCGTCTCACTTAAACTTAAGGCAAGACATCTTTCTACCGATTACTGAGCGATTACCTGGACGCACCTGAAGGTGCTCACTACATTACACTCGATGTTCAAGTTTTTTAATCTACGATAGTCAAAAATAGATGGGTGAAACGAAGTTTCACTCAATCCTACTGGTGCATAACATTTGTTTTTGTAAATGTACGCTTGTGGTAAATGGCAGGGACAAGTCTGCCAGAGGAGCTTCCTCCTGCAGCTACATTCATTCCTGAACAATTGCATTTGCTCTCACTGCCTCTGCATAGGCATCAAACACACTCGAGCTGAATAGGACAAATCTTACTAATAAAGGTATATGGCAATACACCCCTGTTAAAAAATTAATAACAGTATTGACAGCCACTGGAGCAGCAAGGTTTATTGGGTATCCATAAGCACCAGTACTGATAGATGGGAAGGATATTGACTGGCATCTATTTTCTATGGCTATCTTCAGGCTTTCACGATAACAGCTGGCAAGTATCTCTGGCTCATTTCTGTCTCCGTTATGCCATATTGGACCAACGGTATGGATGACAAACCTTGCCTTCATATTGCCGGCAGTAGTGATTACTGCCTGACCAGCAGGAAGTTGTCCCATTTGTGCATGAATCTTTTTACATTCCTCTAATATCTTTGGACCACCTGCCCGATGAATAGCACCGTCCACCCCTCCACCGCCCATAAGCCCGGAATTAGCTGCATTAACTATAGCATCTGTTGTCTCCTGGGTTATATCACCCTCAACTAATCTTAGCATTGATTGATTAACTATCTTTTCCATAATCTGTGAACGCTCCTACTATTTTTTTGCAGCCTTGCGTGCCACTGGGTAAATTTGTGTTTGCACAGGTTAAATTATCCTGAAATCGGCAAGTAAATATGGTAGATGTAGCCTAAGATTCTATCTTGGTTGTAATTATCGATATTTCATGCTGATAAAAATACCAACATAGAATGTTGGGCTACAATCTTAACCTATTGTTTGCATTAGGCATTTTAGATTGTAGGCACTTGCCGATTTCAGGATTATATCACGGATTTGAATTTTTGCCAAGAACTATTTTCCTATTTGGCCCATCATTCAGGACATAAGGAAATGTATTGACAAAAAACAAATGTTATGATATAACTATAACCATTAAAATATCAAAAGGGGTGCGAAAAAAATGGGGATTTTTGTATCAAAGGATAAGTGCATTGGATGTGAGGATTGTGTCTCGTCCTGTCCATTTGGGATAATCCAGATAGAAGATGATATTGCCATAATTGGAGAAGGGTGCAGCCTGTGTGGCAGTTGTGTTGATGCCTGCCCGGTAGAGGCAATTGTTATTGAAAGAGAAACTACTGCTGAGAAGATGACCGGATATAAAGGGGTTTGGGTGTTTGCTGAGCATAGGGACAATAGATTGGTGTCAGTAACCTATGAGCTTTGCTCTGCTGGCAGGGTATTGGCAGATAAGCTTAATCAAAGGTTAGGGGTAGTCTTGATAGGCAAGGATGTTTCAGGATTTGCTCAGGAATTGATTGGTTATGGGGCAGATGAGGTTTACATTGCAGAGGATCCGCTGCTTGAATCTTATTCAGATGACGGCTATACAAAGGTTATGGTTGACCTGATAAGAAAACATAAACCAGAGATTCTCCTGATAGGGGCAACAATTATCGGCAGGTCACTGTCTCCAAGGGTTGCTGCACGTCTTCAAACAGGTTTAACCGCAGACTGTACTGGATTGGATATAGATGAGAATAACAACCTGCTTCAGACAAGACCAGCCTTTGGCGGTAATATCATGGCCACCATTATTTCCCCAAATACCCGTCCGCAAATGGCTACTGTAAGACCAAAGGTGATGAAAAAGGCTGAATTTAATCCAAATAGAACAGATAGAACTGGAACAGTAATCCCTGTAGAGGTTAATCTTTCTTCTGGAGATATTCATACCAAAATATTAGAGGTGGTTAAAGAGGTAAAGGAACGGGTAAACCTTGATGAGGCAGAAATAATCGTATCCGGGGGCAGGGGGCTGCAGAATAAGGAAAACTTCAGGTTGATTAGAGAACTGGCTGATGCCTTGAATGGAACGGTTGGTGCCTCTCGGGCAGCAGTGGATGCTGAATGGATATCCCACCACCATCAGGTCGGTCAAACAGGTAAAACCGTTTGTCCCAAGCTTTATATTGCCTGCGGCATATCCGGGGCAATCCAGCATCTGGCTGGTATGCAGTCAAGTGATTGCATTGTAGCCATTAATAAAGACCCTAATGCTCCAATCTTTAATGTAGCTACATACGGAATAGTTGGCGACCTCTTTGAGGTTGTACCAAAACTAATCTCAAGATTAAACGAGACGGTGTAATCTATGCGTGAAGAATGTGGAATATTTGGGATATGGAAAAATAATGATGATCTGACACCAGACTGCAAGCAGCACAAGCAGGATGCTTGTGTTCTATCATGGAAGCATAGTAATGAATCATTACCATTGTCAGCAGCAAGACTAACCTACCTGGGGTTATTTGCCCTTCAGCATCGTGGTCAGGAGAGTGCTGGGATAACCTCTCTTCAGGAAGGCAAGCTGAAAACTATTAAAGGAATGGGTCTTGTTTCAGAGGTTTTTTCAACTCAAAACCTTGAGACTCTTTCCAGTACAGCAGCCATTGGTCATGTGCGATATTCTACTACAGGCTCATCAACATTGGAAAATGCTCAGCCAATCAGCGTTACCTATGCCAGGGGACAGCTTGCTGCTGCTCACAATGGAAATCTTGTGAATACTGATACCCTTCGAAAAATGCTGGAAAAACAAGGGGCTGTCTTTCAAACAACGTCTGATAGTGAGGTTATTATTCAGATTATTGTTTCCTATGCTGCCTCTTGTGGCTTATATGAGGGGATTAATAGAGCCATTTCTTCTATCAGGGGTGCCTATGCCCTTATCCTCCTGACGAATAATGAATTGATTGGCATAAGGGATGAGTTTGGCTTCAGACCGTTGTGTATAGGAAGGTTGAAGAACAGCTTTGTCCTTGCTTCAGAAAGTTGTGCCTTAGATATTATTGATGCAGAATATATAAGGGAGGTGGAGCCAGGGGAGATGGTTATTATTAATCATTCTGGCATAACCTCTCAAAAGCCTGTAAAGCAGCCAGAGGGATATAAGCAATGTATCTTTGAATACATCTACTTTGCCAGGCCAGACAGCAAGGTATTTGGCAAAAGCGTGTATGCTGTCCGTAAAGAAAGCGGCAGGTATCTGGCCAGGGAAGCTCCTGTGTCAGCAGATGTAATTATCCCTATCCCTGATTCAGGGGTGTCTGCAGCCCTGGGGTATGCAGAGGCGTGCGGGATTAAGTATGAGCTTGGGTTAATCAGAAATCACTATGTTGGTCGCACCTTTATCAATCCAAAGCAGTCTATCAGAGAGTTTGGGGTTTCTATGAAGTTGAACCCGGTAAGAGAGATTATTGCCAATAAAAGGGTGATTCTGGTAGATGATTCTATTGTTCGCGGCACTACCTGTAAAAAGATAATAAAAATGATTCGAAATGCCGGGGCAAGTCAGGTGCATCTAAGGATAAGCTCACCGCCAATCAAGCACTCATGTTTCTATGGTGTGGATACGCCAAACCCTACAGAATTGATTGCTGCCACCCATAGCCTTGAAGAGATAAGAGATTTTATTGGGGTAGACAGCCTTGGCTATTTGAGTATTGAGAATCTTTTATCGGCTGCTTCATCATCTATTGAAAAAATTGAAAACAATAGGTTTTGCACAGCATGCTTTGATGGGGCATACCCGGTTATGTCTAAAAATAGTTTGCCGTAACCGTTATCAGTATTCGTGTTTTCTTACGGATACGCTAAACGGACATAAATCACGAATATGATATTTATTACAAAAGATATAGCTATTAATGAAAATGAGATTTGTGAGGAATTTATTCGTTCATCAGGCCCTGGCGGTCAAAATGTGAACAAGGTTGCTACAGCTGTTCAACTTCGTTTCAATGTATCTGAATCGTCATTGCCAGATGATGTGCGGCAAAGGCTGATTTTTTTGGCAGGCAGGCAGATTACGCAGGATGGGGTATTGATTATTCATGCCCGACGATTTCGAACACAGGAGGGGAACCGTCAGGATGCCATGAATCGATTGATTCATCTAATCCAGCAGGCAGCAGAAAGGCCTAAAATCCGTCGTAAGACAAAGCCTACCCTTGCCTCAAAGATGCAGCGGCTAAAAGATAAACATCAACATGGAGAAACAAAACGACAACGATCATCTGTCTCGTTGGATGAGCCGTAAGATATGGTTATGACCGTTTCTTGCAAGGTAAACTGTAAGATTGCAGGGTAGGAGGCATGAAAATTGAATCGAATACAGGTTTTACCAGAGCATATTGCCAATAAAATAGCTGCTGGTGAGGTAGTCCAGAGACCTGCCTCTGCGGTCAAGGAATTGATAGAAAATTCTATTGATGCTGAAAGCACAAGGATTACTGTAGAGATAGAGAATGGGGGGAAAGATCTTATACTCATAGCTGATAACGGCTATGGGATGAGTAGAGAGGACGTGAGGCTGGCATTTGAGCGGCATGCTACCAGCAAGATAGCAAGCGTGGATGATCTGGACAGTATCAACAGCTTTGGGTTCAGGGGTGAGGCATTGCCAAGTATTTCTGCGGTTTCACAGGTAGAGATTGTAACCTGTGCCAGGGATGCTGCCTCTGGTACGCTTTTGAGAATTGACGGTGGGGTTGTTAAGGAGATACAGGATGTTGGTGCCCCAACAGGGACCACTATCAAGATAAGGAATTTGTTTTTTAATACGCCAGCCCGACGAAAGTTTCTTAAAACCACGATCACAGAGATGGGTCATATCAATCATATTGTCTCTCGAATAGCCATGAGCCATCCACATATTGCCTTTAAGTTGACCCATAATGGCAGCGAGATAATTAATGTTCAGCAGCAAGATAGCCTGTTAGAAAGGGTCTCATCCTTTCTTGGACAGGAGATGGCAAATGATATGCTGCCAGTACAGCTATCAACTGATTCAGAAACAACACCTCTATCATTAGAAATAACCGGCTTCATCCTTCTACCATCTCATACACGTCCCAATCGTGATATGCAATCCCTGTTTGTAAATAACCGATATATTATTAACAAGACCATCAGTCATGCCATTTATACTGGATACCATACCCTGATTCCAAACGACAGGTATCCGATTACGGTTTTGTTTTTGAAGATAGATCCATCAGCCGTAGATGTTAATGTGCATCCTACCAAGAGTGAGGTAAGATTCCATCAGGAGAAAGAGATACATCAATTAGTGGTCAAGGCAATACGAGAAACATTCATAAATGCAAACCTTATGCCAAAGATAACATTGGATACACCAATGCCTGTGTCAGGAGGGAGAGAGGGTGGAGAGGGGAGAAAGAATAGGGAAGAACGGATAAGAGGGGCAATACATGGGTATTTTGCATCGGGTCAGGCAAATACAGTCTATCCAGAAACAGGTAAAAAGCAGTGGACAGAATACAATATTGTAGGGACAGACCCCCATGTCTATCCTGATAAAGCAGGTAATCGGCAAGAGAAACAGGTTTTTCCATGGACAGGTTATCGTAAAGATGTTGCCAAGAGTCATCTCCATGACCTTTACCCCATTGGACAGATTCACAATACCTACATCATTGTCCAGGGGAATGATGGGATATGTATTATTGACCAACATGCAGCCCATGAACGAGTGCTTTATGAAAAGCTGATGCTTAAGGACAGAGAAATATTTTCACAGCCTATGCTATTTCCCATCCAGCTTGAATTGGATTACAAGGAATCAGCAATAATATTAGAGGCAATCCATGTCTTAAATGAGCTTGGCTTCAAGATAGAGGAGTTTGGACAGAATACCTTTATCATTCGGGCTATACCTGTGGGCATGGAAAAGTGTGATCCTAAAAAGACTGTTCTGGAAATAGTTCATGATATTTCAAACAGTGGCAGGTCAATGACCAGCTCAGAGCTTCGAGAAACCATGCTTGTTTCCATGAGTTGCAAATCGGCTATTAAGGCAGGCCAACCCCTGTCTGCTGAGGAAATGGATTCTCTTATTCAGCAATTGATGAAGGTACAGCAGCCGCATACCTGTCCACACGGAAGACCAACAATGATACGATTGGGGATAGATGAGATAGAAAAAAGGTTCATGCGAAGGTAAAGCAGAGATTTTTCAGTTCTGGCTCGTCCAAGCTATAGAGGGGATTATGAAATATATCCGACAATGGGAGAAGGAATGGGATGAGTTTTATGCTGGTGCAAGAGACATTATCTGGCATCCAAGCGAGAGTGTTGTAAGATTCATAGATTCCACCATAAAAAAGAAAGGGAAAAAGGTAGAAAGGATACTTGATATTGGCTGCGGTAATGGCAGGCATATTGCGTATCTTGCTAAGGAGGGATTTCATGCCTGTGGCATAGATATATCTCAAAAATCACTTGATATTGCTGCTAACTGGCTGTCAGAGATAATGGCTGATACTGCTCCTGACATGGGTGCTGTTCCGGAATTGAAAAAAGGTTGTGTTACTGCCATCCCGTATCCTGATGAATACTTTGACGCTGTTATCTGTTTTGGTGTTCTTGACCATCTTTTTTTTGATGATATTGAAACAGCTATTGCCGAGATTGACAGGGTGCTAAAGCCTGAAGGGCTTGTTTTTTTATGCCTGCGTTCTACCAGGGATACAGATTGTGGCCGTGGGGATGAGGTAGAAAATAATACCTTTATGATTAATGGAAATGTCGAAGAAGGATTGCCTCAACACTTTTTTGATGTTGCAGAGATAAAAGACATGCTTATCGATTTTTCTCTAAAATACATAGAATGCGAAGAGCGATTATATGGTGATTTTCTTTCTTATATCTACTCCAGATGGGTGATTGCTGCTGAAAAGGCAAGCATGATTCAAATATAGATGGGGAACCTATTCCCTACAATAAATCTACGGAACAATCCATTCCCCATTGACCTTGAACATATACTGTTCAGATACAATCTTTACCTCAAGCGATGTGGATTTGATGGAGATGAGGATATTTTTTATCAGGTGGTTTATTGGAACGATGATGGAGATGCGTTCTTTTTCCTTTTTCAGCTTAAGAAAATCCAACAACTCTTCATCCGAATAGATGCCATATTCATCCTCAAGGTCTGTATAGAGATAGCAATTAGTATTTTCTATCAGTTGTTTGATGCCAAACTCAATGGCTGGGTTACATTCCAGCCAGTTTAGTATGCCTTTTAGTTTATATAAAGGAAATCCCTCATCCTTAAGCCTTTTTATAATAGAGAGCTTGATAACGTCAATCATAGAAAACTTCCGCCAGCCGCGCATCGTCTGCCTCTCAGCATCAAACATTCCCCTTGAATCCCAGTCATTTATCATTCGATAGGTAATGTCTGTATGCTTGGTAAGCTGATTACAGAGAAGAATCTTATCATTAAGTGCCTCAAATATCCTGTTCCATCCTTCAGACCACATATTATCCCTGCCCTTTTGTTAGAATTGTTCTCATTGCCGGCAGCAGGACAAACATACCGCCGACCATTAACAGAATAAAACCAAGCAGGAGACCAATCAATATCATTTTTTTGGAATCCATAAAATTGCTCCCACTACTGCGGATAACATCATCTTTTTCCTTCAACAGCTTTGTCTTTAGTTCATCAGGAAGGTCATCAATGGTGACAATCTTTTTGGCAGAGGTCTTTTGTGTCTTTTGCGTTTCTTGTGTTTCTTGCAGCGTCTCCTTTTTACAAAACGATACATGACACAGATTACAATAAATGGCATCCTCTACATTTTTTTCATATCCACAATGAGGACAAATCAATTGGTACACCTCCTGTTAGCAGTTAGCAAAAACCATACAAGAAAAACATCTCCCTTAATTCCTTTTTCCCCTCTGCGTTCTCATCGTCTCCCTACTCTCTACTAATCACTCTGCCACCTCTATCGGCTCTCTATACGCTCCAAATGGGTATATCCCTACCCCAACACCATTAAAGCCAAGAGAGACAGCCTGATAATGCTCTCTTGTCAACATGGTTGCTATTTTCGTTGTAACTACTACCCCTGGATAAAGGCAGCCAGAGACATTTATCACCCCTGCCTCTGCTCTTTTTATCCTTGTTTCTAAGAATTCTTTTTGATTGGTATATCGTTCCATGCGTGTAGTAAGTTTTTTATGTTTCCAGAGCAGCCTTTGCAACTTCATATCACCCTCAAGTGAAAGCTTGCCTGTATTCTTTTGTTTTTTTAAGTGAGCGATATTTAGCTCTAATTGTTCATAGATATTTATCTCTTGCTGATAAATATTTTGAAGGGCAGCCAGTTCCTGCCTTGTTCTTGGTGAACCGCCAACCTCTACTATGGTTTTAACCTCAGCGGCACACCCTAATTCCTTAGTAGTAATTTCATTGCCTGCACGGGTTAATCCGCCGATAATAACACCCCGCCTTTTCCCCTCAAGCATAACCCTATTACCTGCCTCAACCTTAGAATGAAGGATTTCCTCCAGTACCCGCACATCCTCCTTTGCCTCAACTATAGCATGTTCAAGGTATTTAGCAACCACATTCTGTCCGGCAAACAATCTGGCTGTATCCTTACCCTTTACCCCTTCGCCAATAGCAATTGAGCCGCCGGCTGAGATAAAGCATTTACCTACACACCCATGGACAAGAACATCACCAGTAGCATCAACCTGAAACTCATCCAGCACATCACCCTTGACAATAACAGAACCAAGAAAATAGATACTTCCAGTAGAGTAATCAACATTCCCTGGGATTATAAGGGTATTCTCAACATTAATCTTTCCGCCGACAAGAAGGACATGACCATCCATAGAGGCACGAACTTGAGTATTGTTGGCTGCCAGATAGATATTCCTTCCAATAGGCATCTTTATGTCTGTCCCTGGCCTGGCAAGGGTTTCCTTGCCATTAACAAGCCTTCCAGGGATACCGTCGCCAGGCGGGGTTTTTACAGCTAAGATTTGGCCTGACTTAACATTTTCGATAAGATTTAATGACTTGAAATCAACCCGTCCATATTCATCCTCTGTCAGGACTATTCTTTTATGTGTTCGGAACTTAAACTCTATCTGTGCCGGTGACCCCTGAACAGGCAGTGTTTCTTCAGCAATGGTTACCGGACCATAAGGACGGTAATTGGGGTCAATAATCTCGCGAATCACATCCTCCTTGATCCCGGCAACTACCCCGTTTGCCCTTAACTCTTCCATAACCTCTTTATATTGAATAGGCACACCGCCTGCTTTTGGCGGCACAACATGGATAAGTGCCTTGGTAAGGGTTGGCAGCACCTCTACCCGAATATGCCCATCAATGTTAGAGACCTTTTTTCTTTTTCCAACCCTGACAGGAATATTCAATGCCTCACGAACTGTTTTTTCTGTTAGCTGTTTGTCAATCTCACCAACATCATGTTTTTCGATATATTCCAGTACATCCTCGCAAGCTATCCGTTTTCCCCTGCCAAATGAAGGGCTTACGGTTAAAAAAAGCCCTGTCTCAGTATTCATAAACTCAAAGTGTCCATCATGGTCATAATGGATATCAAAAACAGACCTTTCCCCTTCTATTTTTAGCCATTCACCTGGTGTATCAAGCCGAAATATACGGATAAGAAAGGTATTCTCATCTGCATTAGCCATAGAGACTATCTGGGAATCTACCTCTGAAGGGTCAAGATTAAGCAATCTGGCACCTATCTCCCGGGCATCCAGCAGGCTTGATGCCCTTAGCAGTACTGAGAATGTCTTTGTCGAAAATATCTTGCTTACCCTTTCATCCACACCTGTATGAATGGATGACAGTGATTCTTGTTTAATATCTTCCCTTTCTGTATGAACAGGAACAGCCTGTTTTTCTGAAACATGTCTATATTTGACATCTACCTCAGGGTGACTGTTTACCTCAATAACCTTTTCACCCATAGTAATCCTTGTTGTTGGGTAAACATGAGAACAGACAACCTCTGCATCATCCTTTAGATTAATGTCTGTAAACATCTCTACCTCTGAGCTGCCAATCTGCTGGGCAATGATACCTGATGAAGCAGTTATTTCCCCGCCGTGGATAAAACCATTATTTGTGCGGACATTTTTGGCAAAAACCGTGCTGTTCTCAATACCCTTTTCAACAATAACATCCTTTTTTGCCTGAATATATGCCCTTCGAACAGAATGAACAGATATATCTCCTTCAGCACAAAGCCGTGCTGCTCCCTTTCCGTCTACCAGTCCAGTTATAGTAATATCACCGGCAGATTCAAGCGTACACGCTCCTACATTTCCATTGATATTAATATCACCATCAGCATGAATAGTAATCCCATCCTTAACCTCACCCTCGACACTTACCGTTCCCTTAAAAGAGATATTGCCCACATCATTATTTACATCACCAGACACCTCCATAACATCATCTACAAGGATACTATTGCCCTTCCACCTGACCCTGCCCTTTTCTAAGGCAAACACACTTGTCCCGTCATTTGTAATAAAAACATTTTTGCCTGAATCGATAACAATATCCTTTCCAGGCACAGACGCAATAGGTTTCCCTGTTACTGAAACCCCTGGTCTGCCAATGGTTGGAGGCCTCTTTACGGCTAAAAGCTGTCCTGGGAAAACATCTATGCTTCTGTCTTCTATATGATTGCCGAATTGATAAATAAAAAAGGCATCCTTGCCCATAGTTGGCGAGATTCCTCTGGCTATTAACAGTGGTTTATTTACAACACTGTTCTCTAATGCATCTTGCACGGTATTAACAAGCACATTCTGTATCTCCAATTCTGTCAAGGCATTAATTACTTCATCAAGAACAGGCATTTTATCTGCACAGGACGAAGCAAGTGTAAGATATGCCTTTGTTTCATCCTCTGAAATCTCTATGCCTATACGATTATTTAGTATTGAAAATATCTTCTTTTCCAATGATCTTTTACTCCCCTCCTTGCAACAGATTAGTGCACCAGTCACCAGAGTATTAGTTAAATTCTTTACTGGTGCTCTGGTTGCAATTTTTTGCGTTTCAATTGCAATTTTTCAGCTTATTTAAAATTATATCACGAAAGGCTTATTATTTCCATAAAAAAATATGTGTTTTTAGATTAAATTTTTATTGACATTTAGAAAATTAATAGTATAATATAAAAATCACATAAAAGTAGGTTGTCAACCTGCTTAATTTTAACTAATAGGAGAAGGGGGGTTGATAATTGGAAGCGTTGGGTCGTCACTTGTTATTAGAATTATATGATTGTAATCATGAGGCATTGAATGATGTGGACGGGATAACAGCCTCAATGACACATGCAGCCGAGGCATCGGGTGCAACTATCTTGAAGATTGAGTTTCATAAGTTTGCTCCGATAGGGGTAAGCGGAATGATTATTATTGCTGAGTCTCATCTCTCAATTCATACCTGGCCAGAATACGGGTATGCTGCGTGTGATGTTTTTACCTGTGGCGACAGGATAGACCCATATTTAGCTGTGGACTATCTTGTCAATCATCTGGATGCAAAATCATCTTCAATTATAGAAATGAAGCGGGGGATATTAAGGGATCAAAGATATCAGCCGCTAAAGCATAAGCAAGATATTAATCAGGAGGGACAATAGAGGTGTCTACTAATAAATGTTATACGTGGCATATTGAGCCAATGCATGCCCATGAACAGCACGCAATTGCTATTACGGGAATGCCTGTTTCTATCCAGACAAAATTCCAGCAAATGGCAATAGTAGACAGCCTGCGATTTGGTCGGTGTCTGATATTAGATGGAAAGGTTCAGTCTTCAGAGTCAGATGAGTATATCTATCACGAGGCATTGGTGCACCCTGGGATGATAGCCCATCCTGCCCCACGGAATATCATGGTTGTTGGCGGCGGTGAAGGGGCAACAGTAAGGGAAATATTAAAACATCCCGGTGTTGAGCATGTAGTTATGGTAGATATTGATGAAGAGGTTGTAGATGGTTGTAAAAAATATTTGCCTACATGGCATATGGGTGCATTCGATGATCCAAGGGTAGAGGTTTTGTGTCTTGACGCAAGAAAGTATTTAGAGGAAACATCTAAACGATTTGATGTAATTATTATAGATATTACTGAGCCTTTAGAGGGTGGTCCAGCATATTTATTGTTTACCAAAGAGTTTTATCAAACGGTTTATCAACGGCTTACCTCAGATGGAGTACTGATTGTTCAATCAGGCTCTGCAGCCAACAATGATCTGCTTTGTTTCTCATCTATTCATAAGACACTTAAAACGGTCTTTCATAAGGTCAAGGCATGTCATACCTTTATTCCCTCAATTGCTTTGCTGTGGGGGTTTACTGTAAGTTTTGTTAATGGAAACAGGGATGTATTGTCAGGGGATGAGCTTTCTGCTGAATTAGAGAAAAGAGGGCTGGCATCTCTTAAATATTATGATCAGGAAACACATTTAAGCATGTTTTCTTTACATAAATACTTGAGGGAATCATTTGAAAAGGATGGGAAACTGATTCAGGATGATGTCCCGTTGACATATTAGCAGAGACGCAAGTTAATTTAAGGAGGCAACAATAAAATGATGCAAGTTACTATAAAACAGCTTCTTGAAGCTGGGGTTCATTTTGGGCATCAAACCCAAAAATGGAATCCTAAGATGGCACCCTATATCTTTACCCAGAGGAATGATATTCATATCATTGACCTGCAAAAGGCAATGAAGGGATTAAGGGCAGCCTATTCCTTTGTAAGGGATGTGGCTACAGCCGGGGGTAAGGTTTTGTTCGTGGGAACAAAGAAACAGGTTCAGGATGTGGTTCAGGAAGAGGCACAATCCTGCGGGGCATTCCATATTACAAAAAGATGGCTGGGCGGAAGCCTTACCAACTTAATCACCATTAGAAAAAGCGTGGCTAAGCTTCAGGAAATAGAGGAAATGGAACGGACAGGGAAATTTGAACACTTGACCAAAAAAGAGGTGTCTTTATTAAAAAAGGAACAGTATCGGCTGCAAAAACTTCTCGATGGTATCAGGGATATGACCGAATATCCACAGGCTATCTTTATTGTGGATACCAAAAAAGAAAGGATAGCTGTTTTGGAGGCACGAAGGCTGCATATCCCGATTGTAGCTATTGTTGATACCAATGCTGACCCTGAAGAGGTTGATTATTGCATACCAGGTAATGATGATGCTATCAGGGCAGTTAAGTTGATATCCTCAGTGATGGGGGATGCAATTGTTGATGGCAGGAAGGCATTTGAGCAGGCACGATTGCTGAAGGAAAAACAGGAAACAATCTCGCCAGATCAGGGAATGAAAGATATCGAGAAGAAGATGGAGATAGGGGAAACGGAAAAAGGTAGTAGTGAGGGTCTTTAAACCCGTATGGAAAAGATAGGAAGGATAGAGAAAGAGGAGGAATTAATGCAGATAACAGCAGCAATGGTTAGAGAATTAAGGGATGCAACAGATGCCCCGATGATGGAGTGTAAACAGGCACTTGAAAAGGCTGAAGGGGACATGGATAGGGCATTAAAAATCTTGCGCACACAGGGTATGGCCGCTGCCCAAAAAAAGGCGAGCAGAGAAGCAAGGGATGGGGCAGTGTATGCCTATATCCATATGGGCGGCAAGATTGGTGTTATGGTTGAGGTAAATTGTGAAACCGATTTTGTGGCCAGAACAGATGAATTTAAGGATCTTTGCAAGGATATTGCCATGCATATCGCTGCAGCCAACCCCATTTGTGTTTCAAGGGATCAAATCTCTGCTGAAAAACTTGAGGAAGAAAAAAGCATTTATCGAGAACAGGCTGAGAAATCTGGAAAACCAGAAAAGGTATGGGAGATGATGATCTCTGGACGGGTAGAAAAATATTACAAGGATGTTTGCCTGCTGGAACAACCATTTGTTAAAAATCCTGAGATGACTATAAATGACCATATTACAAGCTATGTGGCTAAGGTTAGAGAGAATATTGTTGTTCGCCGATTTACAAGGTATGTTCTTGGCGGGTAACTCAAGGCTTCCATATTGAACCACAAACAGAATGTTTGTGGTTCAATAACCGTAGAGACGCAACATCTTGCGTCTCTACGGTTATTAATCGGAGTCGAAACGAGGGAAAATGGTTGATTTAAAATATAAGCGGGTAATCCTTAAATTAAGCGGAGAGGTATTGCAAGGAAAGCAAACGTATGGAATTGCTCAGGATGTTATCTCTGGAATATCCAGACAGATAAAAGAGATAAAGGAATTAGGGACAGAGATAGCTATCATTATTGGCGGCGGAAATATGTTTCGCGGAATAAGTGAGGCAGCATCTCACATGGATCGCACCTCTGCAGATCATATGGGTATGCTGGCTACTGTTATAAATGCAATTGCCATTCAAGATGCCTTAGAAAAGATAGGGCTTCATTGCCGTGTACAATCTGCCATTGAAATGCAGCGAGTAGCTGAACCGTATATCAGAAGAAAGGCAATAAGGCACTTAGAAAAGGGACGGATAGTTGTATTTGCTGCTGGTACAGGTAATCCATTCTTCTCGACAGATACAGCCGCAGCCTTGCGTGCAGCAGAGATTGGGGCAGAGGTTATCCTGAAGGCAACAAAGGTTGACGGGGTCTACGATAAAGATCCTGTAAAATATCCTGATGCTGTCAAATATGATTCTATGAAATATATGGATGTTTTGAGTAAGGGATTAAAGATAATGGATAGCACGGCTATCTCTCTGTGTATGGAAAATTCCCTGCCTATAGTGGTGTTTAATCTTACACAGGAAGGGAATATTAAAAGGGTAATACTGGGTGAAGGGATTGGAACGATAGTATCGTAATGAACTCCAAGCTTCCAGCTTGAATATTATAAGCCACAAGCAAGATGCTTGTGTTGCAAAGGGATGAAAACCATGATAGAAAAGATATACGATGAAACAAAAAATAGAATGGAGAAAACAATTCATGCCTTTAAGCATGAATTGAGTATTATGAGGACAGGAAGGGCATCTATTAGTATGTTAGAAACAGTTAAAATAGATTATTATGGGAGTATGGTTCCTGTTAATCAGGTAGCTAATGTCTCTATTCCTGAGCCGCGTTTAATTGTCCTTGCCCCATGGGATAAATCAATGATTGATCCTATATCCAAGGCTATTATGAAGTCAGACCTTGGGCTTACACCCTCAAGTGATGGGGTAACAATCAGGCTCTCTATCCCACAGCTAACCGAGGATCGTCGGAAGGAAATGGTGAAAGTAATCAAGAAAAAGGCAGAGGATGAAAAGGTATCTATTCGGAATATCAGACGAGATCAAAATCTGGCAGTAAAAAAAGCAGAGGATGAAAAGCTTATTGCCGAGGATGAAGCGAAAAAAGCTGTTGAAAAGATTCAACATATAACGGATGAGTATATTAAAAAGATTGAAGAGATGCTGACTGTAAAGGAAAAAGAAATTATGGAAAGGTAGTGGAAAAAACATGAGACATAGAGTTTTAATTGAGCAAGATGAAGATGGAATATTTGTAGTTGAGTGCCCTTCTTTACCTGGATGTATTTCACAAGGTAAAACTCGAAAAAAAGCTATTGAGAATATTCAAGATGCTATCAGAGGATATTTAGAGAGTCTTAAAAAACATAATGATCCTATTCCTCTACCAATTGAAGAAGAAATTGTTGAGGTAGCAGCTTGAGTAAATTGCCAATGATTTCAGGAAAACAACTCTGTAAAATATTAGAAAAGGTAGGGTATTTTATAGATTATCAGACAGGAAGTCATATTATCCTTAGAAATGAAATTTATCCGTATCGACGGTTAACCGTACCAAACCATAGAGAGATTGCCAAAGGAACGTTGAGGTCTATTATACGCCAAAGTGGTCTAACTATGGAAGAATTTGATGAACTAATATAATCTGTCGATTAATAACTAATTATGTTGCAAACATTACAAATATTGTAATAAATTGTAACGATACAGAAAAGGGGGTGTAGAGTGAAATGGCTTATATTATTACTGATGAGTGTGTGGCATGTGGGACATGTTTAGAGGCATGTCCAAATAATGCTATTGAGGAAGGAGAGGACAAGTATAAAATCACAGATGAATGTGTGGACTGTGGAGAGTGTGTGGAGTCTTGTCCTGTAGGGGCAATCATAGAAGAGTAAATTGGATGCTCTTAAGGTGAAAAAGGTGTAAAAGAAATTATTCTTTAGGGGGCTGTAGTGGTATTATACGTCGCTACTGCTCCCTAAATCTTATCACTCGATGTTTCCAAGTTTTTTGCCACCATTGGCACTTTAGTAGTGAAACAGTAGGGGCGGGGTTTT
>JASEHA010000109.1 GCA_030018795.1 bacterium | reverse complement strand
TTCCCAATCTTTACTTGGAAACACCCCCACTCGCGCGGGGAAGACTCTTATTGTCCCCACTTCCGCATCCATTTGATCAGAAACACCCCCACTCGCGCGGGGAAGACCAACCATCAGGGAACACAATCCCTTCGTGATTAGAAACACCCCCACTCGCGCGGGGAAGACGGCACGGTATCTGTGCCAACCCCCGATGAAGTGTGCCATACCTACATTACATTCGCATCCCATTTACCTTATCATTCGGTTCGTCTCGATTGGGTCCGCCAGGCTTATCTGCCATTACCGCCTCTGGTGCGATACCCTGCCCTATCACTTCTATCCTGCCTATGTCGAACCAGTGGTTATCGCTCATCTTCCCATCATTCGCCACCGGGGTTAATACAATCTGCTTGCATCCATATAGATAATCAGCTACGCCTGTGATTATCCCTTCGAAACCAGTAACTTTGTCTCTGCCCTTCATACCTAATTTAATTTCCATTCTACCTCCTTCTTATTGCATATACTTTCGCAAATCTTGCTTAATATAATAATCTTTTCCTAGAACTTCCAGCATATCAACAACTTTCATCCCAAACGCTCGCCAATCAATAGATGACCTAACATAATTGATTTTTCCTACTTTATAAAAATCAACATACTCATGAGTTAGACTAATAATACTATATGCCTCTGCGGGCTCAATAACAGGCTCAAGACTTACCCATGTTTTTATGCCTCTTGACTTCGCCTCTTTTATCGCCATAAACCTGTCCTCAAATAAAGCTGCTTTTGGCTCACATGCTTTTGTTTTGGCATCGTCCACAAATGTTAACGTCGTTGCAAAACAATCCCTATAAGAATACATATCAAAATCCTTTACTGCCAATGTCCCCCCCTTCGTCAAAACAGTAAAAGGAAGCTTATATTTGTTCAACACTTCTAATGCCTCTCTTGTAATAGACACATCGTCTTCGAAATGGCTTCTCTGATAAACATCACAAGTAAAGCTTAATAAAATGTTATCTGTAACAATCTTGTCTTGCATCTTCTCGCAATCTGCTCTCAGTAACTTCAAAATATCTTTCCTTGGAACTGACTTCTCCCAGAAATCCTTCCCCTTAAATAGCACTGATGGAACATAACAATAAGTACACCCATGTGTGCACCCTGTATACAAGTTTACTGCATACTCTGCATACTCTCTTGCCTTTCCTGCTGGCTGATAAATAATACTCATCCTGACCTCCTTTTATTCTCAACCTTAACTCTGACACTAACTTACATCATATATATATATATACCACATTTACTGAGTTTTGTCAAGACTTTCTTTTGTTTTTCTGCTTTTTATTACAAAACAGCCGTAACGTTTGCGACTACTCCCTTTAACCGCTTCTCTTAGATATATACGGTCAATGTCCTGCGAGAACAAGTATTGGCAAAAATATTCGAAAGCATGGTAAGCAAAAAGAGTCGGGCATTTTCTTCTCATTTTATCCGAGAAGCCTGCCGCCCGCAACAAATACGAAGACACTGATCCTTGTTGAATTTGAATAAAAGTAAAAAATACAGTGACATCTTGGTGCTCACATCTGCGCAACCTATCAAAAATAATCCCTATTTGCTTTGAACAATCGCCATAAGCATCTACATCAATTACATTATATTTCGATAGGTTTGCCGATAGCAAAAACTTTCTATTATCTGTCTTTATTGTGTAGTTTCCCCTCCTCTTGTTAATATCTATCCCTATAACATCAATATCACTTCTGCCTGTTATCCTTTTGATTTCTTTCCATATCTTACCTTCACCAGCAAAACAATCTAATACTACTATACTACCAACAGGCAAATGGTTCTTTCTCAATAATACCTTATCATAAAAATAAGAGTTATCTTTTTTAGCTATTTTAGTTGCAAGCTTGTTCATACTCCACTCCTTTCACCTCCAGTATTTTAGCAAGATATTGCTGGATAGAAGAAAAACTATCTAAAGGCAAAGATAATAAAATATGTATTTTTTTAATACAGACAAGAGGTACTTCCTTTTCATCAAGTTCCTCTTTTTCACTAAAAATTTCTCCCACATCCCAGCCACAGTCAACTAGCATGTCTTCGCCAAAGTCAGCCAGCAAATCCATATCCCATGATCCAGTGTTCTTATTGCTCCTGAGCAGGTATTCCTGTGCCTCTTTCTCTGTCAATTTCCTGTTTGGCACACGAACCTCTATCTCTTCGTTCTCCCTATTTAATACATGTAAAGATGTAACTCGCATGTTTCCTGCTAACACACGGTTAGTTGTATCAATTACAGGTATCTCTACAAGGTTAAATTTTTTCAGCGACTTCAACAAATCATCTGCCTGTTTCTCGCTCATCTGTCTCGGATTGCCATCAAATAATATCAGCTCTGATACACGTCTCTTTTCTGTATGCCATTCCAGCTTTGCCACTTTTTCCATCTATCAACACCAATCCTTTGTTGCATCATTCAAAACCTTCTTCCCCTGCACTAACTCTGTCTGCCGTATCCTTATCCCTGGCTCAAAGTCAAAAGCCGTCTCCAACTTCACAGGATTACCGTCTGCAACCATGATACAAAACTCAACTCTTCCATGCCTCGTAATATCCATTGCCCGACCAATCTTCTGAAACAAATCATCTCTATTCGTTCCCATTGCCCCTCCTATCGACTATAGTATCTCACCTTCAAATTCACTCTCGCCGTCATCATTCTTAAACTCATACGTCAGCGAGCAACAACATGATGTGAGACATGCCGTATCCCCCGATCCAGGGAATGTAGGCAGTGTCTCTGGTGTATACGGACTGCCATCTGCCAGCTCAGGACAATCATGACAATGGTCTGTCATCGGAATTCCAAGCGTCCAATAAATCAACACTTCCTGCCCTTCGAATGCTGCGTTTTTGCCTGCCTGATACAGCGTGTTCCCTTTCCCAGCGTATAAATCCGCCCTTGCGCGGATAGCATCAGGGGACGTGTTCACCAAATCACCAGCATCAATGTCCTGCCTAAATCCCTTCAGATACTTCTTTTCTTCCGCTATCTCTTTATGTAGCCAAGACAACTGCTCTTTCGATAAATCACCTTCACCGCCATATTCTTTTCTGGCAGTCTCGAATATGGACACATGGTGCTTGTCAATAGTCTCCTTCATCGTTTCCTGCCATGCTGCAATGCTTATCTTCTCATCAATCAGCTTATCAGCCTGTTCTCTAATCTCATCCCTAAACGCATCCAAAACCTTTTCTTTCTCAAATCCCCACAGCCTGTCCATGTGCTTATCGTAATCAGCAATTGACCCATACTGAACATCAAATATGTGGCTGAGCCTATCGGACACACTGGCTGTTACATCGTCTACGATACGCTGCTGCCAGCCTACTCGCTCAACCATTCCCGCCAATTGTTCAGCAGTCCAACCTAACTGCTCCACATGATGAACAGTTTCCTTGCCCAAATCCTTTATCCCTGAGCCAATATCAGCCATAATACCCCTGAGCTGTTGCTTTGACATCTTCCCCGCCTCTGTAGACGATATAGCCTTGCCAGCAGCTAATCCCAAAGCCTTTTTGACCTGCTTGCCCTTCATCAGCTTTTGCAAATCCTCCTTGCCCTCTTTCCATATATCGTCTATCTTGCCCAGATATTCGCCATATATCTCATCTGCCGTCTTATCTGCCATAGCTCTTTTTCACCTCTCGAAGGGTTGTGAGATACTCAAGCATGAGCCTGTTCTCTCTCAATCCCTGCCCCATCTTGAGGCTGCCTACCAACCCCATCGGATTATTACCTACAGCATATCCCGACACTCGCTCAACAGGCACTTGCGGGAAATCATCCATGTCCTGCTTAATCCTCTCAATCTCTGCGTCTATATCGGCAATCCCATATTCTGCCATAGCCGTCCGGACACTGTATATCCCCGCAGCCTTAGCCTTAATTACCTGCTCTCTTTTTGCAATCTCATCAACATTCTCCTTTGCTCCCCAAACAACACTATAATTTATACCATCAGGGTTAATCCCGTTAAGCAATAGCTCCAAATCAAATATTGACTTTTTCATAGCAAGCCCAACTGCTTCATTCATATCTATTATTCGCGCCAAAAAAGCATTTTTGCTTTCTTTAGAACTATCTTTGATGATTGACGGTTCTTGCCCAGGTATCATAGAACATGGCACACCGCCAGCACCTAAATACCTACTGGCTTGATATTTCACATCAATAATGTTTCCAATATTGCTATCGCTCGGGATGGGCTTAATATCCACACTCTCATCGGAGAAAAAATGCGAAGCCACCCTTAAAGGGTTATTTATGCTATCCTTGTTATCTCTTTTGTATTTTATAATTGCTTCAGCCGTGCCAGGCTTCTCAGATGTACCAATTTTGTGATGCAGATGCTGGCCTGCGTTTACTTTGCGGTTGATAAACATGTCATCTTCAGACGATGTTAATTGTTTGTGTGTTTTCCTTGCGGATATAAACTGAGGTGTCCCATCCTCCCCCTGGATAGCATTGTAGCCTATCCACATTACCTGCCAGTCCGCAAGCTGACAAATTTCTTGTCCTGTAAGTGTGTCTACCTGATAATAGGCATTCAGTATATCCACGTCCCCGCCATCCTCATATTTTTTCCCTCTCTTGTCTGTCCGCTGAATAGTCATCTGTAATGGCAACTTAGTTAGTCTCTCAATCCCTGTTTGTCCGACCTCAACCTCGATAGCTATCCCACCATCCCTGGGGAATGCAGTCATCCATCCCTTGAGATGTTGCTGTAATCGTGTTTTTAATATGACAGCATTTATCAATTCTTGAGCTTTTTGCTCCTCCATTGATATCTTTTTTTCTTTTGGCTTCACTCTAACGGTGAACCCGCCCATCGTCAGGAACGAAGAAATCGTCTGAATAGCTGCTGCGTTCTGCTCACGATCACGCCACATTGCTTGACAATCTGTGATTATCTTTTTTCTCTCTGAGCTCACTTGTATTACAGGGATATGTTGAGTTATGCTTTCTTGCACTACTCCTGTCTGCGTGGTTTCCTTGGCTACAGCATTCGTTTTCCTCATAAGGCTACCAATCTTTTTGAAAACATTCATGTTCATACCATATTCCCCCCTTCATATCATTTGCATTAAATCGGCAGTGTCCCATCCGATTGATGAGACCTCTGCCTCTTGCGATTGTCCTCTATGCCGAGCATATCCCAATAGCTGCGTCAATGCATCCACTTGATCATCATGCGCCCCAGATGGAAACGATGACATTTCGTCTACAAAATCGGCAACCCATGCTGCCCCTTCTGGCAGGTATACACGACCAGCCTCAATCATCGCCAGTATAGCGTCCAACCTTGACCCTTTGTCAGTATCAACATCTACCGCTACCAGCGGTATGCTTGTCTCACGCTTCAAATGCTGTATCAACCCATAGCCAGAGGCTTTCCGCTCTATCAACATCACATTCGGTTTTTCTCTGTCATATAGTTGTTTAGCAGCTCTCTCAAGATCAGGAGCTTCAACCTTCTGCCTCCAAATGTCTGTAATATAATATCCATTTACTGCCTCAACCGCCGTGATACAGACAGAGTAATCATTATGCTTCTTCGTCTCTATAGCCGTATCCAGACTTTGATATTTATATACCCAACTGGCTGGTAGGTCTCTATAATATCTCCACCACTCTCTCTTGACCATATTCCCCTCTGCCGCCACAGGATCTTGTTGGCATTGTGCCATATATCCAGACGTCCCCAGACTCTCCCTGATAGTCCTCACAGTCAAAGCATTATCTCTGCTTGTCCAGAGAATTTCGCCTTCATGTCTCTCAATCTGCTTGCCACTTATGGGGAAACTTAGTATCCTATGAGACCGCTCAACCAATGGCAATGACAGCACCTGATACCGATACTCACCCTCAAGCTTTTTCTTGACTAAATGCCCAGTCAAATCGTCTACATGCAATCGGTGCATGATGACTATAATGGAGCTTTCTTCTCGATTATTTAGTCTCGTGGTAAAAGTAGCATCAAACCAGTCATTAGCAAATGTCCTTTTCACTGTTGACATCGCATCTTCTGTCTTGCATGCATCATCACAAATTAATACATCTCCACCTACCCCTGTAACTGACCCGCCTACTGATGTTGCTCTCATCGACCCTTCCGAGCTATTCGCAAACCATGTTTTAATGTTAATATCAGTGGTAATCTTCTCTTTACCACCCCATTTTCTTTGATACCATTCAGACTGGATGATCCTCCTGCGTTTTACCGATAGCTCCGTTGACAGGTCCTGTGCATAACTTGCAAACAACCATCGGCTGGTTGGCTTGTGTATCCATCCCCAGCAGGGAAACATCACAGACACTAATATTGATTTCATATGTCTAAACGGTATATTGATTATCAGTCGCTTAATGTCTCCTTGTGCCACTGCTGTCAAATACTCACATATCATATCAATATGCCAATTATGGATATACTGTGTGCCAGGCTCAATCACATCCCATGCTGTCCTGACAAAATAAACCAATGATTTTTTGCACTGGTAATAATCTTCATCTTCTAACAACCTTAAATATTCAATCTCTTCTTTTTCTGTCAACATATTATGACTCGCCAATAAGTAATCTTTTTGTTTCTAACTCCGCAATCCTTCTCTGCCTTTCCTCTGGAGTAGCGATTTCCATAGTTATCTCTGCCGTCAAAGCTCTTTTCTCTACAGGGTAGTATCCCTTCAGTTTGGTCAGATCAACAAGAACATCTTTCGCACAAGAATACTCTTTTTCCTTAACGCACTGGCTATACAAATTTTCTCTTGCCTTGATATGCCAGTCCAAATCAGCCTGTTTATCTTTTTCGTGGTCTTTTCTCCATATTTTGCGACATGTAGACATATACCATTCTACCTGTCTTATGCTTACACCCCACTGCTTTTCTTGGGCATATAGAAAAATACCCTGTCTCGTAACTCCCTGCAATAATAGTTTAGATACTTCATAAAGTCTTCTTTCATAATCTAATTTGTTGCACCTCTGATGATGTGACTTACAAGCCTCTGGCATTTTACCCATTATATCATCTCCTATTTCTTTTATATCACATTTCTCATATTTTGTCAATCTGTTTTTGTATTTAAGGCATGCACTAATAGCTCGAAAGCCACTTGCCCACGATATTGCTTTAGCACTCTATCTATTTCATACAGCCTCTCTTTTCCAAAAGCCAGAAACACCCCCACTCGCGCGGGGAAGACCTCATCCATCTGCAACAAGTTCTTG
>JASEHA010000108.1 GCA_030018795.1 bacterium | reverse complement strand
ATCAGTTCCGTAGGAACGATATATTGGTAGAATATTTTAAGAATTTGTGTGGAGCGGTGCATATCCGAGTATTCCGTGTATGATGTGAGTTCAATAGATATTGGATAGTTACGGAGTTATTATGAAACAATTAATTTCGCACAAGGTAAACAGTATCCCGCCATCTGGGATACGGCGGTTTTTTGACTTGATTGCATCAATGGAAGGGGTTGTCTCACTTGGGGTGGGAGAGCCTGATTTTGTTACACCATGGCATATTCGTGAGGCAGCTGTTTATGCTATTGAGCAGGGGTACACATCCTATACATCAAACGCTGGTTTGCCCCAGTTGCGAACGGCAATCAGTCAAAAGCTTTATGATGATTACAGCCTTAACTATTCCCCTGAGGATGAGGTGCTTATTACGGTTGGTGTGAGTGAGGCTCTTGACTTAGTCTTGCGGGCAATCATTAATCCAGAGGATGAGATAATTATCCCTGAGCCTTGCTATGTTTCGTACAAGTCATGCACTATCCTTGCCGACGGCGTTCCTGTAATTATTCCTACCATGGATACAGGGGGGAAGGTTACACCAGAGGCGATAGAGTCTGCAATTACACCAAAAACAAAGGCTATTCTTCTCTCATATCCATCCAATCCTACCGGTGCATCATTAAACAGGGATGAGCTTATGGCTGTTGCAGAGGTAGTAAAAAGGCATAATCTCCTTGTTATCTCTGATGAGATATACAGCCTTCTTAGCTATGATCAGCCTCATACGAGCATTGCCTCTTTGCCAGGGATGAGGAATATGACCGTTCTCTTAGATGGCTTTTCCAAGGCATATGCTATGACTGGCTGGCGGGTTGGATATGCAGCCGGTCCAAAGGATATTATTGGGGCAATGTGTAAGATCCATCAATATAGTATGCTTTGTGCGTCTATTGTTAGCCAGATGGCAGCTGTAGAGGCACTTAAGAATGGCAGGGTGCCGATGGAGGAGATGAGGAATGAATATAACCAGCGACGAAGGTTGATCGTTGATGGTTTTAATCGTATAGGGCTTAAGTGCTGTATGCCAGAGGGTGCATTCTATGCCTTTCCATCTATAATATCTACAGGCTTGAGCTCTGAAGAGTTTGCTGAAAAGTTGCTTTTTGAGGAAAAGGTGGCTGTTGTTCCTGGAGATGTTTTTGGCGAGTGCGGCAGCGGCTATATTCGGTGTTCATATGCCACCTCTTTAGAAAATATTGAAGAAGCATTGAAAAGGATTGAGAGGTTTATAGGTCTTATAAGTCCTATATGACCTATAAAACCTATAGGACATATAAGACTTAAAGGAGAAGGTATGAAACATTTACATGAATTTGACCCAGATATTTATAATGCTATCCAGCAGGAGGCATTTAACGAATCAAACCGATTGGTAATGATTGCTTCAGAGAATCATGTCTCACGAGCAGTGCTTGAGGCTCAGGGGTGTGTATTGACAAATAAATATGCAGAGGGTTATCCGCACAAGAGGTATTATGGTGGGTGTGAGATGGCGGATGTGGTTGAGGATCTGGCTATTATGCGGGCAAAGGAATTGTTTGGGTGTGAGCATGTTAATGTTCAGTCGCATTCTGGCTCTCAGGCAAATATGGCTGTTTATATGGCTATGCTTAAACCAGGGGATACGATTATGGGGCTTGATTTAAGCTGTGGCGGTCATTTAACCCATGGCAGCAGGGTGAGCTTTTCGGGTAGTGTCTATAATGCTGTGGGGTATGGGGTGAATAAAAGCACCCATGTGTTTGATTACGACGAACTGCTTTCTCTGGCAAAAACCCATAAGCCAAAGATGATTGTCTGTGGGGCAAGTGCCTATCCAAGGACTATTGATTTTAAGATGTTTCGGGATATAGCCGATGAGGTTGGAGCGTATCTGCTGGCTGATATTGCCCATATTGCCGGCATGGTTGCGGCTAAACTGCACCCATCGCCAGTGGATATATGTGATTTTGCAACTACCACTACCCATAAAACCCTTCGTGGCCCACGTGGCGGGATGATTATGTGTAAGGAAAAGTATGCCGCAGCTATCGATAAGATGATATTTCCGGGCATTCAGGGTGGGCCATTGATGCACGTTATTGCCGCTAAGGCAGTCTGCTTTAAGGAGGCACTCAGCCCGGAATTTGTCCAATATCAGCAGCAGGTTGTTAAGAATGCAATGGTTTTGGCAGATGAGTTTATGCACTATGGGTTAAACCTTGTATCTGGCGGAACAGATACCCATCTCTTGCTGATTAATCTTACCTCACAGGGGATAACCGGTAAGACAATAGAAGATAGCCTGTCTAAGGCAAACATTATTGTTAATAAAAACACCATCCCCTATGATACCAATGGCCCTGTTCTAACCAGCGGTATTCGCATTGGCACCCCCAGCCTGACCACGCGTGGGATGAAAGGTGAGGAGATGATCATGATTGGTCACTGGATAGAGCAGGTAATAGCAGAGCCGACAAATGAAGAGGTATTTATGGATATAAAGCATCAGGTGCTTACCCTGACAGAACGGTTTCCAATATATGAGTGGATGTGGAGGTAACTCGTATCTTCCAAGTTTTGAGTATTACAAACTACAAGCAGGATGCTTGTGCTACTAGTTAAGGAGTAATTACAATGATTCATGCAACAACAATTATAGGTGTTTCACGCAACAATCAGGTTGCGATTGGCGGGGATGGGCAGGTAAGTCTGAACCAGACCATTATGAAATCAGGGGCAAAAAAGGTTAGACGAATGTATAAGGATAAGGTGCTGGGCGGATTTGCTGGAGCAGCAGCTGATGCCTTTACCCTGTTTGAACGATTTGAGGCAAAACTTGAAGAATATCATGGAAATCTTTCAAGGTCAGCCGTTGAACTTGCCAAAGAGTGGCGGACAGATAAGTATCTCCGCCGTTTAGAGGCATTGCTGGCGGTGATAGATAAGAAAAATGCCTTTATTATCTCTGGAAACGGTGATGTGATTGAGCCTGATGATGGGATTGTAGCCATAGGCTCTGGCGGTGGGTATGCACTGTCAGCAGCTCGGGCATTAATTAGCCATACAGATATGAATGCCGAACAAATTGTCAGGGAATCACTCTTGATTGCCTCAAAGATATGTGTTTATACCAATGATCAGATAACAGTGGAAACATTGTAGTGTCGCGTCAACTCTCAATTGTCGGATAGATGAGGTAGATGGGTTAGCACCCATCCTACAATTATATCATCTCTATGCGACACTGAAGGGTTGACACGACAGTAGTGTCGCGTCAACCTTAATCTGTCGCATAACCATGTGTATTGTGCATTTACACAGGGCAGGGGCAAGCCTGCCAGAGCGACTTAGCGTCAACAGGGCACCAGTCACCATGTTGCCAGAGAGGCTCTCTCCTGCCCCTACTATACGACAATTGATGGTTGAAACGACCACTAAAGGAGGAAATTATGCGGCTGATATCGATACGCTCATTGCTTCTCATGACTATCCTGTGTTTTAACTTTGCTCAACAACCACTTTCTTTATGTGAGGCAGCAAGGGATAGGTATATTGAGATAGCTACATTCAATATTGAACACCTTACTGTTAAGGGTAAAAACATAAAGCAGATTGCCAGGGTAATCAAGGATCTTGGACTGGATGTGGTTGGTATTGAAGAGATTGAAGAGGTGGCAGCACTTGAGAAACTGGTTGGCTATCTTGATGGTTTCAAGTATAAGATAACCAGTGGAAATGCCCCTATCCGTGTAGGGATAATCTATAATAGCTCTACTATAGATGTCTCTCAAACAAGGCAGATAACATCCCTTACCTTAAGTAATCCGAATATATTCAGGCCAGGGTTAAGTATACGGGCAAAGGTTAAACCGGATGGGTTTGATTTTACTATGGCAGTCGTGCATCTAAAGTCAAAGGGCGGCGGCAGAGAAGAGGAAACCGATTTGTATCGCAGACAACAGATACAGTGTTTGTCTGACTGGTTAGATAAGGAGTTACAGACAAATCCTAAGGAACGGGATATTATCATTGTTGGTGATTTTAATGAGTTGTTGGAACGGGCTCCATTTGCTCCACTTATCAAAAGAAAGGATGTGAAGGTATTGACCGAGGATCTGCCCCCGGGCAATATTTCATATATAGGCAAAAAAGGGAACCGCAGGTATCAATCACTGATCGATCATATTATCCTCTACAAGGGGAAGGGTGGTGCTTTTGAGGAATATAAGGCTGGAAGCATTTCTTTGTTGAAAAATTATAGTCAAAAATATCCTGATTATGATACCCCTGTGCCGCCAGATGGGGTTACCTTAATATCAGACCATCTGCCGGTATATGCTGTCTTTTCGACAAGGGATAATGATTGAAAAGGGAAGATTAACCACAAGAGAGTAGTGTCGCGTCAACCATCAATTGTCGGATAGGTTAATGTAGGGGCGGGGTTTTCCCGCCCTGATTGGTTGATTCATGCGACAGATTAAGGTTGACACGACAGTAGAGAGAGTAGAGAGGGAAACTACAATGGAACTTATAGTGCAATCGTCAGATGGACAAGGCAATACCTCATTGAATGGCAGCGTTGAGATCCCTGCTTCAAAATCACATACCATTCGGGCTGTTGTTATTGGTTCTCTGGCTGATGGAAGCTCAGAGATTATCAATCCACTGCATTCAAGCGATACACTGTCAGCTGTCCAGGTTTGTCAGGGGCTTGGGGCAGGAATAACCCCTGCCTCTAACTGGATTGTTCATGGAACAGGCGGAAGGGTGATAACCCCTGATGATGTTCTTGATGTGGGGAATTCTGGCACAACATTGTATCTTACACTTGCTATGGCTGCTCTGGGTGATGGGTATGCTGTGTTTACTGGAGATAGTCAGACCAGACGCAGGACTGCTCAAGCCTTGATTGACAGCCTTAATGAGCTTGGTGCTCATGTGTTTTCTACAAGGGGTGATTCTTGTCCACCAATCGTTGTTCGTGGACGAATGAAAGGTGGTGAGGTAACCATTGATGGGAGTAAAACATCTCAGTATATCTCCAGCCTGCTTATAAGCTGTCCCTTAGCCGATAATGATACAAAGATACGGGTGATGAATGTTACTGAAAAACCATATATTCAGATGACTATGAACTGGCTTGATGAGCAGGGTATAGAATACTCGCATGAGGGTATGGATTATTTCTATATAAAGGGTGGGCAGGGGTATCGCCATTTTAAAAAAAGGATGCCTGGTGATTTTTCTTCAGCCACATTCTTTCTCTGTGCTGGGGCAATTACTGATGCAGACATAACCCTTCTTGGATTGGATATGAATGATTCTCAAGGGGATAAGGCTGTTGTGGATATGCTCTCATCAATGGGTGCAGAGATAAACATTATACCTGATGGCATCAGGATCAGGAATAAACAGTTGCATGGTGCGGAGTTTGATCTTAGTGCCACACCCGATGCCCTGCCGGCTATGGCTGTGGTAGGATGCTTTGCTAAAGGTGAAACAAGACTGGTTAATGTCCCTCAGGCACGGCTCAAGGAAACGGACCGTATCAGTGTCATGTGCAGGGAACTTTCATTGATGGGTGCCAGGATCAGGGAGCTGCCAGATGGTCTGGTGATTGAGGAAAGCTTGCTCCACGGTACTCATGTCCATGGGCATGGCGACCATAGGGTGGTCATGGCTCTATCTGTTGCCGGATTGGCCGCAAAGGGTCAGACTGTCATTGATACTGCAGAATCTATGCAGATAACCTTTCCCAAATTTGCTCAATTGATGCAGCAGATTGGGGGAAGAATAAGTCCTATGGGTCTTATATGACCTATAACAAATAAGGGGGTTGTTTTTATGCTTGGTTGTGATATTGGTGTATTATTCAAGGTAACGGTTGCTGGTGGTTCTTATCAGGATGGGAATACCACACATATTCAGGGTATTCCGCCTGGTGTTCTGATTACAGAGGAGCAGATATACTCAGACCTTTTGCTTAGAAAGCCGGGTCAGGATGAGTTGACCTCTCCAAGAAGGGAGCCGGATATCCCTATTATCTACAGTGGGATAAATGCAGCTGATACCATGCCTGGATTTTCAAATAAGGGGCTGACCAATGGTACGCCCATGGTTATCCTCATCCCAAATATGGACAGGCATTTTGAGCATATTGATGCCTATCAGAAAACAAATCGAACGCCTCGCCCGGGTCATGCCTCTTATGCCTCGTATCAAAAATATGGGGAGTGCGATGATGCCATTGGAGCCGGGATATTCAGCGGGAGGTATACCTGTACCATTGTTGCTGCTGGTGTGGTGGCAAAAGAGATATTGAAAAGGCATGGGATTGAGGTTACAGGTTATATCAGAGAAGCAGCCGGTGTGCGGGCACAGGATATGTCCATTGAAACGATAAGACAAAAGGTAACTTCATTCCGAACGATGCGAAAAAAGCATGACCCTGTGTATGATATTATGTTTGGGCAGGGACGAATCAGACCAGAGATGAGGCTTTTAGAAAAGATGGCTGTTTTGGCTGAGTTTGAGCCGCAAATCCCAGAGCTTTATGCCCGTGGTAAAAAGATGGATGAGGAAGCCATACGAAAGGAATATGGTGTGCACCCAAAGCTGAATTGCCCTGATATTGAGGCGGCAGATGAAATGTATAAACGGATTATGGAGATTACTAAGGATGGTGATTCGAGTGGTGGACTGGTTGAGGTCGTAGCAACAGGACTGCCAGCAGGTATGGGTGAGCCAGTGTTCAGAAAATTAGATGGAGAACTGGGGAAAATGATGAGTATTGCAGCCGTAAAGGCGATTGAGATCGGTGATGGGTTCATGGTTAAGGATAAGCGAGGCTCAGAATGCAATGACCAGATGTATGGCGAGGTGGATGCTGTCTCTGGCAACAAAGAGGTTTGCTTTAAGTCAAACCATGCAGGTGGTATCGTTGGCGGATTGACCACTGGTCAGCCGATTGTGGTCAGTCTGGCGGTAAAGCCTACACCAACCATTGGCAAGCCGCAGTCTACCATTGATAAGATCAGCCATGAAACCATGATATTAGATGCAGTAACCAGGCGAGACCCAACCATTGTGCCACGAGTCTGGCCTGTGGCTGAGGCTTTTGTATCTATCATCCTGCTTGATCACTATATGCAGCATCGGGCGTATCAAGGGATGTAGGATGTATTTTTACCACAGAGGCACGGAGAAAAAAAGCATACGCACTACTGTCGTCAGGCTGTGTAAAAACTCGATTTCTCAAGGCTTGCCACACAATATAAAGTAG
>JASEHA010000107.1 GCA_030018795.1 bacterium | reverse complement strand
CACATCACTGAGCATTGCTCCGGCAACGGCAAGTGTTCGAGCTGGCGATATTCAAGTTTATACAGCCACAGCCGCGGATACAATGGGCAACACATGGTCAGTAACCGACTCAACCACGTTTGGTGTAAATGACCCCAATGGTAGTATGACGACGCATGGCACCTATACTGCTGGTCAGGTTGGTGAATGGCAGGTGCGGGGCACATACACTGGCGTGTCTGCTACAGCTACGGTTACGGTCACCCCTGGCACAGCCACATCACTTGATATTACACCAAAGAATGCCTTTGTTTGGGTGCTTGACAGCGTTACCTATTCAGCCGTGGCAAGTGATAGCTGTGGCAATACATGGACAGTAACAGGTGCAACTACATTTGATGTTAGCGACTCAGACTCATTTGGTACTATAAATAAAAATGTGTATACAGCTGGCGAAAAGGGAACGCATACCATTACCGGCACATACAACACTGTTATTGGCACTACTACGGTTATCTCCAAGGTTAGACCAGATCTCTGGGTGATTAAAGTGGGTGATGAAGAGGTGCGGCAGGGTGATCCGATAACATATAATATCTGTTATGGCAATGCAGGCTGCAGTCAGGCAGCTTCTGTAACATTAAGGGATATATTGCCGACAGGGGTTAGTTATGCCAGCTCTACACTTGGGACACCAGGTATTAGTGGCAGTGGTACGATTAAATCTCCTTATATCCTTACATGGAATAATATAGGACCACTTGAGTCTCAAGATGAAAGGTATGCAACGATAACTGTAAATGTGGGCTCAACTACTGTTGGCAGCCTGACTAATGTGCTTGAGATTGAAATGCCAGCTCCAAGCACTGAGGTAAACCTTGAATATAATCGTTCCACATGGACTACTGTAGCTAATCCAAGAATGATTGACCTTGCTATAAGTAAATTGTCTGTACCTGATGTGCTACAGGGTGCAACCCTTTCCTACAGGATAATCTATAGTAACCTTGGTAATATCGAGGCAGCTAATGTTATCCTGACTGACTACTTGCCGCAAGGGGTAACCTATATAAACAATACACTTGGGACACCAACACTTAGTAACAGTAATAAAACTATTACGTGGTCAATCAGCAGTATTTCCGCTCAAACGCAGAAAGAGTTTGAGCTTATTGTAAGGGTGGATTCAAATCCTGGCAACATTACCAATGTGGTTAGCATCCATGGCACGAAAACAGAAGCAAATCTTTCCAATAATCAGGCTTCTTGTGTAACAGCGGTTAAGCCATCAAAGGTAGATCTATCCATTGAAAAGACAGGGCCAGCTATAACCAAAACAAGTAGCCAGATTCGTTACCTGATAACCTATCAAAATAAGAGTAATGTTACGGCTACCAATGTGGTTATCACTGACATACTGCCTTTTGGGACAACCTATGGGACAAGCAGTATTGGACAGCCTCAAGGAACAAGTACTCTCACATGGTCAATAGGCAGCCTTGCCTCTCAAGCTCAAGGCAGCTTTGACCTGACTATAAATGTTGGAAATGTTACAGGGACATTGACTAATGTAATCAAGATAGCAAGCACACAGGCAGACAGCAATCCGGCTAACAATCAATCTACGGTAACTACTATGGTTACCCTACCCGTTGATCTGAAGATATTAAAAAATGGACCAACTGAAGCAAAGCTTAATACAAATATTCCTTATACCATTCAATATCAAAAGCTGTCAGGTGGAGATACTATAAAGGCTACCATTACTGATACCCTTCCGAGAGATACGAAATTTGTAAGCAGTACATTAGGAACACCTACCACTATAGAGGGGAATAGATATAGCTGGCAGGTAACTGTCTCAGGCAGTGCCACACAATTTGCAACCATAACGGTTTTTATCCCTGGAACACTAACCATAGGGACATCTCTTACCAATCATGTAGCCATTATCCCACAGGATGACAGTAATTGGGCTGATAATTTTGCTACATGGACATGTAAAACAGATGAATCCATAACAGATCTGGAGCTATTCAAGTATGGTTCGTGGCAGATAGTACCTGGCGGGAAGATAGTTTATAGCTTCTGGCTCAATAATATTGGGGAAACAGATATTACTGCAGGAACAATTACAGATTATTTACCCATAGGGCTGACATGGGTGGATAATAGCAATCAATCGACGGTTGGGACACCTACAATAACAGAAAGGGAAAGACAAACGGTAACAGCAGGAACAGATACGGTTATAGGAATAGGTTATGACCTTGTCTGGACTATTGATAGAATATTGCCTGCTGGCAGCTGTACCATGGTAGAGGTTCTTTTGGATGTTTGCCCGCAGATACTATTATACTCAACAACTCATATGGCAAGCCCAACAGCTGGTTATCACAATCAGTATATAATCAACAAGATTCGTGTGGAGACTAAACCTGATGATAATAATAAGGAGAATAATGCAGATGATTTTATAACCCAGATAATTACTGGCAAGGCTGATGTGTATGCTGGTAAGAGAGGTCCATATGAATCTTGCCCTGGTCAGACAATAAAGTATCACATTTATGGCGGGAATTGCGGTTATTCGGATGCTGGTAATGTAACCTTAAGGGATACCATGCCCATTGGAGTAACACTTGAAAGTATTGAATATATTGGTGGGATACGGATAGGAAGCCCTACAATGACAACCATTACTTATAAAAATTGGAAACAAGGGGTTCTTACATGGAATTTAGGCACAATAAGTGCAAATAGTGGAAACTATTCAACTGCATTCTCTAATATTGTCAAACCCTGTTGGTTTAGTTTCATTGTAAAAGGAAAGATATCTGACGATATTCTTCCAACAGGACATACAAGTATCAATCTGGATAATTTTATTGAGATTAAAACCACTTCTCCTGAAGAGGGTGCATTTTCAAACAGTATGAATTTCAAAACCATAGTTGTCCCTCGACAGGTTGACCTTGTTGTCTATAAAAATGGACCAAAAGAATGTCCACCCAATAGTGAGATTATATATAAGATAAGCTATTATAATAACGGTCCAGATACAGCTCATACGGTTACTATCACCGATACCTTACCGCCTGGAGTAAAATATGGAACTGATAATAGCGGTCTGAAGTTGACAATTGATGGGCAAAAGCTTACCTGGACAGTAGGAACGCTTGGTGACATCAGCAATGACTCGTGGTATAATAACTATAAGACGTTTAATCTAACGGTTAAAGCAGGAACACTATCGATTGATACTAAGCTTACAAACAAGATTGAGATATCATCAAAAGACAAAGAAAAGTCTCCTGAAAACAATAAGAGCGAATTCGTAACAACCATAAAGTGTCCCACAGTAAATTTAGTCATTAATAAGAGTGGCCCTAATGAGATTATCCGTGGAACTGATGATGATATCTGGTATAGTATCTGGTTTTCTAATGATGGTAATACCACGGCAAAAGATGTAACGATTGTTGATACCTTACCCTCTGGTGCAAGCTACAAGAAGTATTATGGCAGTTATTATAATCACCTATACAATCTTTATCAGCTTATAGGCACACCTACTGTCTCAGCCACTAACCAGATTGTTACATGGAAGTTAGGAGATTTAGCACCTAACAGCTCTGGATGGATAAGTTTGTTGATAACTGCAAACTTTGACAACTATCCTGCTTCAAAAAGTGTGTACAATAAGGTTACTATCTCCTCCTCGCAGCCTGATAGCAACCCAAACAATAATTACAAGGACTTCTCGTCCCATATAGTTAATCCAGTCACAAACCTTCATGTAATCAAGCATGGGCCCAAAAAGGTATGTCCTGGACAGGAGATGATCTATACCATCCATTATGGTAATGCAGGAAATATAGCGGCAAGGGATATAGAGATAGTTGATACCTTGCCCAAGGGTGTAACCTATATGAGCAGTGAAATTGATTACAAGTATCCGCCTCAAGTAATTGGGGATAAGGTTATCTGGCGAATACCAAAGATTCGACATGGGTTCAATACCAATTTTGACGTAAAGACATTAGTATCGGGAAGTCTTTCTACCAATGTTCTTGTGAACAAGGTTGAGATTACTGTCCTTCCTACTGACCATAATCCAAAAAATAATGTCTCTGAATGGAAAACTAAGGTAATAGTTGAAAAAGCGGATGTATCTGTAACAATAATTGGTAATACAGCCAGACCCGGATTTAAGAAAAAGCTTTATGTTACCTGTTCCAACGAAGGAACAGGTAAGGCTGAAAATGTTGTGCTTACCCTTGAATTGCCTGATAAAAAGTATATAAACTATGATTGCACTTATCCAGAAGGGGTATATAATTCCTCTTTGAACACTATTACGTGGAATGTTGGTTCTTTGTCGCCAGGCAAAAATAGATCCTATCAGGCAAAAATCGAGGTAAAAACGTCTGCTCCTCGAGGAACAAGACTCTATAGTCAGGCAGTCGTTACTACCAGTTCTCAAGAATCGGATACTGCAAATAATAAGGCCAGAGAGCATGAAGAGGTAATTGGCTCCTATGACCCCAATATAAAGACAGCATCTCCTCAGGATTATGTTCCAGCTACTGCAACGGCTATAACCTATACCATCATGTTTGAAAATATGGCTACAGCCACTGCTAATGCAACTATGATTGAGATTGATGACCCACTGTCAGACAAATTGGATTGGAATACAGTAGCTATAGGAGATGTTTGTATAGGAGGAACCGTTTATACCATAAGTGAATTTAATGCACAATTGAGAACAAGATTAAAGGATAAATTGGACCCATTAATCCCTTCACAATTTACTCAAGAAGAGGTAGATGAGATATTAGCTATGAGTGGCTTGAGTGTTTGGTGGCATCCGAGCGAGGGTACGATTACATGGAAGCTTAACTTCGGGGATTATGAATTTGGTCTGCCACCAAATAATCCCTTGGGTGAAGGCACAGGATGGGTAAGGTTTACAGCAGATACCATAGGAACATTAAGCTCAGGCATTGAGATTGCAAACAAGGCAACGATTAAGTTTGACTACAATGAGCCAATGGATACCCCAATAGTTAAACATATTGTTGATGGTGTTGCCCCTTGTTCAATGGTTACAGTATCTCCATATCAGACAGCCAATACCTTTACCGTAAGCTGGGAAGGAACAGATACGATTGGACAGATAGCTGGATATGACATCTATGTTCAAGAGAATACTGGTACATTTACTAAATGGGCAAGCTTTGCAGAAAACTCTGCAGAGTATGTGGGTATTGTGGGTCATACCTATACCTTTTATTGTAAGGCAATGGATATGGCTGGAAATATTGGTGAGGCATCTTCTGCAGCAATGACACGAATACTATCTGTAAATGAGGCTGGAATTGGAACACTGACGCAGGTAATTATTAACCCTGTTTCAGCCAATATGGAGATTGGTCAAACAATGACTATTACGGCTCAGGGGATTAATGAAAACAGCGAGGCAATGATGCTTGGTATTAATTATCAGTGGAGTGTCCCTGAAGGGCTTGAGATCATTGGCTCGACAAGCAATTCGCGAACAGTTAAGGCTATTAGTATTGGAACAATGTCTGTGTTAGTAACGGCTGTTAAAGATACTGCTACTGCAACCACTACTGGCACATACACAATCAGTGCTGGTGCAATTGACAGAATAACGGTTACTGGATCAGTAACAACTATGGAACTAAAACAGGAAGCTATGTTTACGGGACATGCCTTCAATAAATCTGGAGCTGAGATAGCGGGGCAAACCTTTGCATGGGAGGTAAATGATGCAGCAATTGGCTCAATTACTGTGTCTGGCTCAACGAGTACATGTGCTACAATAACAGCATTGATAACAGGTTCAGGCTGGGTAATAGCATCTGCTGCTGGAAAACAGGGTAGTTTGCAAATACTTGTAAATGAAGGAAATGTGGCAACAGTAACGGTTGATGGGCCAGATACAATGCAGTTGGGACAATCAGCAACCTTTACAGCAATAGCATATAACCAATTTGGCTATGAGTTGTTGAATAAAACAGCTACATGGGAAATAGCCCCTGAGCAATACTGTGGTTTTACTCCACAAGATGCCTGCTCTGCCAGATTGACAGCTTATGCACCAGGGGTAGGAACCCTGACGGGCAATATTAATGAGGTTCATAAGGCTTGTGCGATTACCATAATTCAGGGCACAGCTACTAAGCTGGCTATTATCTCAAGCACACAAACCATCCCGGCTGGAATGGCATCTGCAGATATAATTGTTCAAGCTCAAAATGAGTATAACAGCCCTGTAGATATAACCAGCCCAATGACAATAACAGTAACCTCTGATTCCCTGATGAGCAGGTTTAGCCCATTTGTATCAGGGAGCACATGGGGTGGGACAGCAACATATGTTATCCCAACAGGAACAAGCAGTGCAAGATTCTTGTACAAGTATAATGGTACGACTACCGCTGCAATAACTATCATGGTTAACGCTGACAACATGACTGCAGCTACCCAGACAATAACTGTTACTGCCCTTGGCACTGCAACTGCTGGTGATATAGTGGCTGATGATGGTAAGACAAGTGTTACCCTAACAGCTGGTGACCTAATCAACGATGGTTTTATTGAAATAGATACAAACCCAACACCAGACCCGGGTGGAAGTGTTCCTGTTAATTGGAAGAGGATGGCTCAAACACTTCGCAAGATTGAGATAATCGGGACTAATTTGAGCCCGGGTGCAACGGTTACTGTAACCATTCCTTATTTAGATGTTAATCTTGCTGGAAATCCTGAGGACAGCCTGCAACTCTATCAATTGGGTTCACGAAGCACAACATGGGAAAAGATATCATCGATTAGCCGGGATACAATAAATAATACAGTCTCATGTGTAGTAGGCAGCTTCTCTTACTTTAGTCTGATGATGCCTGATTGGCCTGACAACCTCAAGAATGTGATTGTCTATCCCAATCCATGTATTACAGACAAATATGGGTATCAACTAAATTTTGCCAACCTGACACAAAGTTCTACTGTCAAGATATTCAATATTGCTGGTGAGTTGGTGAAAGAGATACGTGCAAATAATCAAATTGAGATATGGAAGTTAGATAATGATGATGGCCAGCGGATAGCCAGTGGTATTTACATTTACCTGATTACTGATCCAGTAGGCAACAAGAAGGTTGGTAAATTAGCTGTGGTGAAATAGTGTCGTGTCAGCTATCTAATGTTAAAATAGAGACGAAATGGTTGCAGGATGGGTGCTAACCCATGAAGGAAAATGGTTCTTTAACGAATCGTGTGAGTAAGCCCATGTCAAA
>JASEHA010000106.1 GCA_030018795.1 bacterium | reverse complement strand
TCCCATTTTCCCTTAAGTTACACCTGAACGCTTACAAAAAACGTTCAGATATAAGCTGTCAACAGTTAACTCATCCCATATCTAACACTAACCACTAACTGCTCCCCCCCCTCCTACCTTCGTACCGTCATAGATTGCAGCATTTTCAACGCCTTAGGATTATTGGGTTCAATCTCCAGCACCTTCTGGAATTGCATGACTGCCTCTTTATACATCCCTTTTTTCACATATACTGTCCCAAGATTTTCTAAGGCTGAGATGTCCTTTGGGTCAGCCTCCAGAGCCTTTTTGCATCGCTCAACAACCTCATCAAACCTTCCAAGCTGCCAGCAGAGGTAGCCGATCATATTCTGAATTCGTGCTGCTTGATAGTTTGGGTCCATCTCCTGGATCTCATATAAGACATCTAATGCCTTTTCTGACTCATTCTTGGTGATATAAATTCTGGCAACATTATCCATGGAGGCTATATGTCCGGGATTTATCCTATATGCTTCCTTAAAGACAACCAGAGCCTCATCAAGATTATTCTGTCTGGTATAGATCACCCCAAGGTTGTTATAGGTATCAGATGAAAATGGGTTTATCTGGGCTGCTTTTTTATAGTAATTAATAGCCTTCTGAACAAACGCATCGTTTTCTGTTTTAGATAAAAGATAATTGGCAATTCCAAGAGTAAAGTAGCCATTAGCATATCCAGGGGTTCTTCTTAATATCTCATTTGCTCCCAGGTCAGCCTTTTTTGCCCAGAGAATTCTTTCCTCATCTGTAGCTGCATTGCGTGCCTGTTCAATATATGCCCTGTTTATCTCATCACGATACCTGACCTCATAAGGAAAGGAATCAATGGCCTTTTGATATTCCTCAACCGCTCTTTTATTATCCCTGCCAAGGAATACAGTGCCCATCTTATAATACTTGTCAGCCACATACATTCGCCAGGCAAGATACGAGGTACACATTAAGCCACATAGGATTAATATATAACCAATATATAACAGATTTTCATTCTTTGGTTTTTCGAGTTTTTCTGATCTTTCTGATCTTTCTGATAGCTGTTGCGGGATAAAGGAACATCCAGAAAGGAAGGCTATATTTAATGTTTTATCAACTATTGGATTGTTTGACAGACATGGGGTAGCTGTAGATGGCTGAAGGAATATCCAGCCACTCCTGACAATAATAGCAGCTACTATGGCCAGTGTGCATGAAACAGGTGTAACGCTAAAACTGACCTGATTCTGGATGATATAGCCAATGACACTGGCGGCAAGTCCAAGGATTATTGGTCTGCCGGCAAGGGTGCTATGGCGATAAAACTTCCATGTGAGCAGAAGAAAGCAAGCAATACCCCAAATATATATAAACGCTCCAATACTGCCACGAGCAACAGCATGGTCAAGAAAATCCTGATGGGTTCTATCCTCAAACTCTATTGGACCCTTGCCATCCTTTGGGAATATTTTTTGTAAATACTTAGGGAAGACCAACCCCATAGTATCAGGCCCTGTGCCAAAAATAGGATAATCCTTAATAGTCTCAATGGCACTTTTCCAGATGAAGATTCTCCATGGCATAACAAGGTTTACCCCCTTGATAGGTGTCTGGGATCGAGTTGCTTTTTCTACAGATGAGAGATGGCTGACATCTTCTTTAGCAAATAATCCGGCAAACCTTCCGATAACAGAGCTTTCCTTGACCATAATATTATAATAAAAGAATAAAACAAACAACCCAAGTCCAAGAGCAATGAGCTTCTTCTTATCCATTTTGAGTATCTTTTTGCCAATAAGACAAAAGAATACAAAACTGCTGCCAAATAGCCCCAGATAACATCCACGGGTATTACCAAGGGCAAATCCCCAGTAGGTAATCAGCAAAGCAATACAGGTTATAATAGTAAGCCCAATATTCCCCAGTAAAGGGCTTGGGGCTGGCTGAGTAGCAGCTATTACCTCTATCTTCTTTTTCTTCTTTGCTTTTTGGATGGCAGGCTTAGGAGCATGGTGTTTTAGTTCATCCTTCTCCTTGCCAAGATACAGGTATAAACCAAAGCCAATTAATAGGGACATCAGGGCATAAACCGTATAAAATACAGGGTTACCAAAAAAGGAGATGATTCTCCATGGGTTGAATGACTCCCATGACAATGGATCCATGCCAAAGTGCTGTACCAGGGCATATCCTCCGGAAATGGTACCAACAATAAGAATAGATGTTAATATTCCCAGTACCTGCCGCTTTGTCTTTATAAAATTCACGGTAAGGTAATAGATAACAATATAACAGGTAATGGCAAGCAAGCCCTCATATCTTTTATAGCAGCCAAACAGGCTCATTACCGGATTAAGGGAGAGTAGGGTAGAGGCAATGTTGCTTAGCAAAAAGGCAAAGACAATAAAATCAAATGGTGTTCTGACAGACCTGAAGTCATTAAGGGTAACCATCTTTACCAGCCATAGGGCAAGCAGAATCAATGTAATAAAAAACATCATGCCAACCTTTGAAAGGTCGAAGGTGCTGTAGAGATGGATATCAAAAAAGAGTGGTACGGCAAAGGTCATGATGAAGATTCCAATAACAATAAGCTGATCACACCATTTAGTAATTAATTTTGTGTTCATAAAACTGTCTCCTTTTTTCGCATTTTTCAGATTAACCACAAAGGGCACAAAGAAACCACAAAGTACACAAAGTTTCTTTACTTAACTTAGTGACTTTTGTGCATCCTTTGTGCACTTTGTGGTTAATCTGTATCAACCTCTCGGATGAAACTGAGCATGTTCTGTCTTTAACCGTTCATGGTTAAGATGAGTATAGCCTTGTGTTGTAACAATATTTGCATGGCCAAGCATCTCTTGAACACTCCTTAAGTCAGCAGAATTTTCTATTAAGTGAGTTGCAAAGGAGTGTCTTATGATATGGGGTGAGACTGTCTTGACTATTCCAGCACATCTTGCCCGCCACTTTATTATCTTCCAGAATCCCTGTCTGGTGAGTGGTTCTCCATGCCAATTCAAAAAAAGTATATCTGTTGACGCTTTTTTACTCTTTTTTATCATATTGACCCTTACATTTTCAATATATTGCTGGATATAGGGAGTAGCAATTTTACCAATAGGGACGATCCTTTCTTTTCCACCCTTTCCAAAGACCTTAGCAAATCCTATTTCAAGATTAATATCTCCTACCTTGACGGCAATAATCTCTGAAACACGAACACCTGTCGCATAGAGGAATTCAAACATGGCCTTATCCCGTAGTCCCAATGGCTTATCAATGTCAGGGGTATTAAGAAGCCGTTCTACCTCAGATATTGTCAGAAACCTGGGAAGCCTATCCTCTTGTTTTGGCAAATCTATATCTATTGTCGGATCTATGTTTAATACCCCTTCTTGAAGCAAAAACCGGAAAAAGGTTTTCAAGGCAGCTATCTTTCGGCTGATAGAGGTTGCTTTTAATCCCAGGTCTTTCATATAAACAATATATGATATTATCTGTCCCCGCATAACCTCGTTCCATGAATTTATCTGTATAGTCTTGAGAAACTCAACATATTGGAGCAAATCTTCCATATAAGCAGCTAGGGTATTTTCACTTAATCCTCTTTCTACCCCCAAATAATTAATAAAATCATCTATTTTGTCCTTCATCGTAGTTCCCTTCTAAATAAAATGCGGACGGAATGCGGAATTAAGAGTACAGTCTCTTTGAAGGCTTATCTTACATTCCTACTTCCACATTCTTTCTCTGCCAATGGTTGAGCTTTCTCCATGTCCTGGATAGATGATTGTTTCATCATCAAGAACCATTAATTTTTTATTTATAGATTCCATAAGGGTTTTGTACGAGCCATCTGGAAGATCTGTTCGTCCTATTCCTCCAGCAAACAAGGTATCACCAGTAAAGACACAATTGCAAATCTTCAGACAGATTCCACCCTTAGTATGTCCCGGGGTATGCAATATCTCAATAATCATCCCTGAAACATCAAGCACATCCCCATCTTTTAAGATACGGTCAGCCTGTGGTGTTATCTTGTGATTACCCAGAAAAGAAGAAAGATTTGATATGGGGTCATGAAGCATTCTCTCATCGTTTTGATGGATAAGTATCTTTGCCCCGGTTTGTCTGGCAATAAATGAATTTGCTCCGATATGATCAATGTGTCCATGGGTATTGATGATATAAACAGGGTCCAATTCCTTTTCCTTTAAGAGACGCAATATCCTTTCTCCATCTTCTCCTGGATCAATGATAACACATTCGCTTGCATTTTCCTGAGCAATGATATAACAATTTACCCTCAAATCCCCAACCACAAGTGTATAAAGCTGCATACTCCCTCCAGTGTGATTAATTATACATGAATGCCTGCAAAAAGTCAACTGGAAAATTTGGTGGTGTGTAACCGCTCAGCAAGCGGTGAGAAGATTAACCACAGAGAGCACATTAGAGCACCAGTCACCAGAGTATTAGTCAAATTCTTTACTGGTGCTCTGGTGTTCTGGTGACTGGTGCTCTGGTGTCCCTTAGTTCATCAATCCCTTTGATCATCCTCAGCAATTTGGGTAATTCATCAATTGCAAGCATATTAGCTCCATCACACAAGGCTTTTTGGGGGCAGGGATGAATCTCCATAAACAAGCCATTACACCCACAGGCTGCACCTGCTTTAGATAGGTATGGAACAAATTCAGCCTGTCCAGAAGAGCAATTGCCTGCTCCGCCAGGCAGTTGAACGCTATGGGTTGCATCAAGGATTACAGGATATCCGGTTGATTGCATGATAGGGATAGAACGGAAATCAACCACTAAATTATTATAGCCAAAGGTAGTGCCGCGTTCGGTCAGGATCAGGTTTTCATTGCCGGTAGAGACAACCTTTTCTACTAAATTAAGCATATCCCATGGAGCCATGAATTGTCCCTTTTTCAGATTAATGACCCTATTAGTTGCGGCAGCCTTTATGATAAGGTCTGTCTGTCGGCAGAGAAGGGCTGGAATCTGCAGGATGTCAACTACCTCTGCCACCTCATCCACCTCATCTACTGAGTGGACATCGGTTAAAAGGAGAATATCCAGCTCTTTTTTAAGCATAGAGAGTATCCTTAACCCTTCCTTTATCCCTGGCCCACGATAGCTGGCAGCAGACATTCTATTAGCCTTGTCATAGGATGCCTTGAAGATAAAGGGAACAGAAAGGCTACTGGTTATCTCCAGAAGCCTTTTTGCTGTCTCAAAGCACATATCCTCTGATTCAATAACGCATGGCCCAGCAATTAGAAACATGGGATTATTTCCACCAATCTTTATCGGTCCTATTTGCATTTCCCTTGTCTTCTCTCGCATGACAGTATTTGCCTCCAAAAGGTTCGTGTAATTGTTTAATTATCAGTTAAGGGCATGGATTCCCTTAGCCTGCTTGAGACCCTTTCCATTGCTTGAAGATAAATAGTTTTGATACGTTCAAATATCTCTTCAGATGTCTCCTGATGGTATATATGTGAGGTTATGTTTCTATCTTCGAGCATATCAAGGTAGACATCCTCTTCATCCAGAAGGTTTATCCTGAAACCTTGTTTCAGGCTTTCTCTTGGGGTTTTAACCTCGATCCCTTGATATTCCAGGAATATTTTTAATGCCTTCCAGAGCAATTCAAAGGTAAACTCATATCTTTGAATAACCCCATCTTTTCCGAGATCATCCTCTGCCAATAAGACACCTTGTTTTAATCTCATAAAGCCGTCTTCGAATTTTTTGACAGCATACTCAACATTTTCTTTCATCTCTTTCATAGATTACCTTTCCTGTCTCAAGGATTATATTTTTGAATCTTTTATCCACAGAGTCTAAAAATACCAGATCAACCTTGTAAAGCCCACAAACCTTTTCAATCTCATCCATAATTTGTCGCCTTTTTCTTACCTCTGGTTTTTCACTGTTTATGGCCAGGTCAAAATCAGCATGCAAAGAAGATTTTTCCCTTGCTCTTGAGCCAAAAAGGATAACCTTATCTATCTCAAGATGATTAACCAGAATCTGTACTGTCTGGTTCAATATTTCATGCTCTCTTTGATTCATGTTCATTGTCCTGATGTTTTTTTCTTTTTCTTTGTTCCAGGGAAGCCAGATGTTCTTGCTCCAAAGTAGCCTGATAGAGAGTATCCTTTTGTGGTATTATTAGAAAGTTTATTGTTAAACCTGATGTACGTAAAATTAAAGGGCAGGAAATTGTCAACAAAGGTATTTACCATAACACATTCATTCCCCTGAGGATAGATTATCTCAACAAATGTTTTGCGTTTGCAGATTTTTGTATCTATGCCAGCGATGAGGGCACTATTAGAGGTTATATTTAACTTGTTTGAGAGAGGATTAATGAGCTTGCCAATGGGGCCTGATTGGCTGCCAATATGAACCCCAATGTTCTTGAACCTTTTACTCAAGATAGCATAGGTATAGCCAAAGGATTCAGATTTTTCCGAGACAGCTCCTCCCATTTCTTTGGCACTGGATGCCTTATCCTGGAGACCAATAAAGCCCTGATACCCGAATGCTGCTGCTGGAATCCATTTTTTTTCAAGGAGGAAGCTATACTTAAAATCCCCTGAGCAGCTTAATCGATTGATAGGATTAAAGATATCCATCTTTTCCTTTGTCTTATTCCAAAATTCTCCGATATAGAAGGTAAACACAAAGTCTACATTAAGCTTTGCCTGTTTATCAAGCCTGAAGGCTGTTGGCACAAATATTAAACCTGTTGTTGAGGGACTGCCAGTGATGGTTGATGAACCTGAGAATTTAACCATCCATGAACCTATCTTACCCCATATCCCTTGAGGGATGACCTCGATTGTATCGTCAGTGCCTGTCCCGGCTGCAGGCTGGCTTGAAAGGGTAGGGGAGCCAGTAGTAGATGATTCTGTCCCCATTTGTTGACTGGCAGGAGAGACAGTACCAGGAGCAGGTGTTCTTGTCTCTTCCTGCTGACTGGTAGTGGAGACGGTAGCAATAGTAGATGATTCTGTTCCCTGAACAATTTCCTCTGCAATAGCTGGAGTGCTGCTGCTTGTACCTGTTGTTGGTGGTGGATCTTCGGTGATATAGGTTGTAGTCCCTTGCTTGCTTGCCTCTGGCTGAACATTTTCTCCAGTATTATGCGTGGCTGTCTCTTCCTCAGATTGAGTGGATAATTCAAGCTTTTCCCTGTCAATGTCCTCGCTATAACATAAAGATATGTAACTCAGTAAAACCATTAGAACGATGAAAATTTTATTCACAATTTCAACTCCTGTGTTCAAATATATTAAGTGTTACTTGATGTTCAAGTTTTTTAACCTACGATTCTTTCAGTCAAAATAGATGGGTG
>JASEHA010000105.1 GCA_030018795.1 bacterium | reverse complement strand
TGTAAGATTTTACAGCATATGCCATTTCTGCTTGCCTCTACTTGCCGATTTCAGGATTAAATCATCAACCAAAACTGCTTTCCATAGAGTTTATACTTCTATCTATTTTTATTTCCATTTTAGTTGGTCTTCTTTCTGGTCTCTATCCGGCACTTCGTGCCTCATCACTTGATCCCGTTGATGCTTTAAGGTATGAATAATCGTGAGAAGAGGGTTACAATACATTCCTCAAAATCAACTTAAGTTCTTCCCTTTTACTAACTCCCCTATGAACGTTACCTTTTATCAAAGGACCTAATCGCTGCAACTACAGCATCTCTCTGCTCATCTATTAATTCAGGATATATGGGCAGGGAGATAACCTCAGCCGATGCCTTTTCGCTTTCAGGAAAATCTCCTTGCTTATACCCTAAGCAGGAGAATGCCTCTTGTAGATGCAAGGGCATTGGGTAGTGGATAGCAGTAGGGATACCATTATCGGTTAGGTGCTTCTGAAATTTGTCGCGGGATTGGACACGGAGGGTATATTGATTATAAACACACTCATTCCATTCCTCTTCAAATGGGATAGCAATCGATGAAATATCTTTTAATGATTCGTTGTATCTTTTAGCGATTTGCCTTCTTTCTTGAGTCCATTTCTTGATATATCTTGCCTTTACCCTCAAGATAGCTGCTTGAATCTCGTCAAGACGGCTGTTACATCCAATAACAGAATGATGATATTTGATGCTTGAGCCATGATTTCGCAGTATCCTCAATCTTTCGGCTGTATCCTTATCATTGGTTATGACCATACCAGCATCGCCATATGCCCCAAGATTTTTTGCCGGAAAGAAGGAAAAGCAGCTAACATGACCAATGCTGCCAGCACATCTTCCCTTGTATTCAGAGAGTATTGCCTGAGCTGCATCCTCGATCACGACAAGGTTATGCTTTTTGGCTAAATCCATGATTGGATCCATATCTGCCATCTGACCATAAAGATGGACTGGAATAATAGCCTTTGTCTTTTTGGTGATTGCTTGCTCAATCTTCTGGGTATCAATATTAAGTGTTTTGGGATCAATATCAACAAACATAGGCTTTGCCCCTAAAAGTGAGACAACCTCAGCTGTAGCAATAAAGGTAAATGGTGTAGTAATAACCTCATCTTCCCTGCCTATCCCATAAGCCATTAAGGATAAGAGTAGGGCATCTGTGCCTGAGTTTACCCCTATGCCATACATGCTGCTGCAAAGCGAGGCAATCTCTTCCTCTAACAGCTTAACCTCTTTGCCAAGGATAAAGCTTCCCTTTTCCAGAACATGCATAATAGCCTGATCAATCTCCTCTTTTATGGCATGATACTGCTTAGTTAAATCCAGTAATGGTATATTCATCAATATGTTTCCTCCATGTGTGATGTGATGTGATGTAGAGACAAGGCAATGCCTTGTCTCTACATCTATAATTACACCCCGGCCATTTCCAATATCTCTGGCACTATCTCTTCCTTGCCAATAGCCATGATATGCACACCAGGGCAGATATTTTCGTCCTTTATCTGTTTAATCTGACGGGCTGCAATCTCCATACCCTTTTGCAATGCCTTACCCTTTTCTGCACCAGCTATCTCATCAATAAGCTCTTGCGGCACGGTTACCCCTGCTACATTAGCATTGAGATACTTTGCCATGCCTGCTGAGACAAGGACAAGGATACCAGCCAATATCTTAGTATTGGACTGCCTGGCATGTTCCATGAATGATTTTAGTTTTGACATATCATAAACTGCCTGTGTCTGAAAAAATTCTGCACCTGCCTTTATTTTTTTGCGAAATTTCAAGAGCTGGGAATCCATGTTGTCTGTCTCAGGGGTAGCAGTGGCACCCACACAGAATTCAACACTGCCATCTAACTTATTCCCGCCAAGATCCTGCCCTTGCTCCAGATTCTTTGCTGCCGCAATCAGTTGCACAGAATCAAGGTCAAACACCTGTTTGGCACCCTTATGGTCGCCAAGGCTGATATGGTCGCCAGTAAGGCAAAGCACATTACGCACACTTAAGACATAGGCAGAAAGCAGGTCTGACTGCAATGCCATCCGGTTTCTATCCCGACAGGTCATCTGCAGAATTGGCTCACCGCCATGATCCTTGATGATATGGCATACAGCCACTGATGAAAGCCTCATTACTGATGACTGGTTATCGGTAACATTCATGCCATGCACCTTATCCTTTAACAGCTCGATATGGTGCAGCATCTTATCGATATTTGTCCCCTTTGGTGGCCCTATCTCTGAGGTGATTACAAACTCACCTGAAGTAAGTACATCCTTAAACGGTTTGCTCATAATACACATCCCCCCTAAACATTTTTCGTTGTCCTTTATCTCTATCTGTTGACCAATCCTTTGGCAGTAATATATCTTCTAATTGGTCAAGTTGATTAAGTGTCTTCAATCGCCCATAAATCAATTGCCAGCCGCAGTCCATTTCCTTGCTTACCTCACACTTACCATTCTGACTCCCACCACAGGGGCCATTAAGCAATCCCTTTGAACAGCGTGCAATTGGACATATCCCGCCAAACCGGCCAAGCCCGCAATTTCCACAGCCGCGGCAGTTTTCTACCCACAGCCCATGTTCATTTGGCATACCCATGAAGGTGGTATTTAATGCCGGATACACCGGCTTATTCGGGAATCTCTCAGCCAATGCCTGCACACCTACCCCGCAGGCAGATGAAAGTATGGCATCAACCCCATCAACCTTATCCTTTAATGTATCCACAAACTCCCATTCACACTGACGTTGAATACAATCCTCAATCAACTGCGGTTTCTTTCTGTCTATCTGCAGAGCCATACGCAGGCAAGAGGCAATAATCCCTACCTCTTTTCTCCCACCAGCCATGCAGATAGTCACACATGTATCACAACCAACTATCAATACCTTCTGGTAGCCGGCTATCATTGCCTTTATTTCCTGAATCGGCTTTTGTTCTGCAATTATCATATAGAACTCCTTTTAATTTCACCACAGAGGCACAGAGAAAGAAATTATAGCTCTCCGTATCTCTGTGTCTCTGTAGTTTTCATTTCCTTAACGGACTTGGCCCCAGCCCTCGCACTCTTTCAGTCATCTCTCGTGCCACCTCAGCAAACCTTGGACCCATGGAGGCACTCATATTAAACATCTCCAATCGTTCACCGCCAATACCTATCTCATCAAGCAGTTTTTTGGCTCTGGCTACCCGGCGTTTAGCCTTGATATTGCCGTCTATAAAATGGCAGTTACCCTCAAGACAGCCGGCAACATAGGCTCCGTCAGCCCCATCCTCAAACGCCTTAAGCAGATAAATAATATCCACCTTACCTGTGCAAGGCAATTTAACTATCTTCACATTTGCCGGATAATTAAGCCTCATTGAGCCAGCCAGGTCTGCTGCCCCATAAGCACAGTAATGGCAGCAAAAAGCTACTATCTCTGGTTCAAAGTGCTCAGTCATAATTTTCACCTCCATAGGTCTTATAGGACAGATAAGACTTATAAGTCCTATCCAAACATTGCATCCACCTTAGCCACCACCTGCGGGTCGCGGTAATGCAAAAGTTGAATAGCCTTTGCCGGGCATTCAGAGGCACATATTCCGCAGCCATGGCATTTGACTGCCTCTATCTCTGCCACCCCAGCCTTATTTATAAACGGCACATCATAGGGACACATTCTAATACATGTCAGACAGGCAACGCATTTTTTCTCTTCAACGCAAGATACAACCCCACCAGCCTCTACCCGTTCCTTGTTCAGAATAGTAGCTGCTCGGCCCGCGGCTGCCTGTGCCTGAGCAATAGATTCCTCAATCAGCTTGGGCGAATGTGCTAATCCGCATAAAAACATGCCGTCACTGCCAAAATCTACTGGTCTAAGCTTCATGTGTGCCTCAAGGAAAAATTTTGAGGCATCCAGGGTTACCTTTAACAGCGGTGCCAGGTTTTCATTCTCAAGATGCGAATCAATAGCTACAGATAACACCACCATATCAGGCTGTAACACCACATCTGCACCCAGTATCGGGTCTTTTACCTCTACCTTCAATCTTCCATTATTACTCACCACAGGCTTTGCCTGTTCATCATATCGAATAAATATCACCCCAGCCTTGCGTGCCTGATAGTAATACTCCTCCCGAAAACCATAAGTCCGCATATCCCGATAAAGTATGTATATTTGTGTATCCGGATTCTGTTCCTTAAGCTTTAACGCATTCTTTACTGCCTGTGTGCAACAGATTCGGCTGCAATAAGGCCGCTCTTCATTCCGCGAACCAACACACTGAATCATAACTACAGAATGTGGATTACGAATTGTGGATTGCGAATTGGCCAGATGCTCCTCAAGCTCTCGCTGGGTAATCACCCGATCATCCTTGCCGTAGAGATACTCTATCGGCTTAGACTCCACTCCACCTGTAGCCACAATCACCACTCCATGCTCAATCTTTCTAACTTCTAATTTCTTACTTCTAACCTCTGATTCAAAGTGCCCTACATGACCAGAAACTTTCTTCACCTGACTTTCCAGATGCACACTGATTAGTTTATGAGCCTGCACCTGCTCTATCAATGAGTTAAGATATTCTTGAGGTTTATCGCCTTCTAAGGTAAAATGGATATGCCGTATATTGCCTCCCAATTCAGGCTCATGCTCGACCAATTCTACCTCAAACCCTTGATTAGCAAGGGATAAACTTGCATTCATACCAGCCACACCGCCACCAATCACCAGTGCCCTTCTGATTACACTCATAGGAATGGTATGCAACGGTTCAAGGAATGCTGCCCGTCCTACAGCCATTCTAATCAGTTCCTTTGCTTTCTCGGTTGCTGCCTCAGGATTTGAGGCATGTACCCATGAGCATTGGTCACGAACATTAGCCATCTCAAAAAGGTATTTATTTAAGCCTGCCAGACGGATGGTATCCTGAAACAAGGGTTCATGTGTTCTTGGTGTGCACGAAGCCACTATCACACGATTCAATTGTTTTTCCTCAATAATCTCTTTTATCCTGACCTGGGTATCCTGCGAACAGGTATACAGGTTATATTCAGCATAGGCAACATCTGGCAGTGTTGCCGCATACTCTGTAACTGCTGGCACATCAACCACACCGGCAATATTTATGCCGCATTTACAAACAAAGACACCTATTCTGGGTTTAAGACCGCTCACATCCTTTTCAGGCGGGTATTCTTTTTTAACAATCTGGCTGCCTTTTGCCTCAGCAAGAAGTGCTTCGGCACAGGCTGCTGCCCCGCTTGCCTCCATAACTGTAGCTGGAATATCCTTTGGCTCCTGGGCCGCTCCAGCGACATAAACACCGGCTCGTGAAGTCTCTATTGGACTAAAGGTCGAAGTTTTGCAAAATCCATATTCATTCAACTTAATTCCCAATCGGTTAGCGAATTCTTCCACATTTTTGGTTGGCTTGAACCCTACGGAAAGCACAAGCATATCAAACTCTTCTTCTCGCAGTTGACCGTCATCATCTGAAAACACAAGCTTCAGGTTGCCATCACTGCCTGGATCAACCGTATGAATCCGTGAGCAGACAAACCTTACCCCATGCTCATTCTTAGCCCGATTAAAGTATTGCTCAAACCCCTTGCCATAGGTGCGCATATCCATGTAAAAGATGGTTGTATCTAATCCCTCACGAATATGCTCTTTGGCAATAATCGCCTGTTTAACCGCATAGGTGCAGCAGACTGAGGAACAAAATGGCCTCTCAACCCCGCGGTCACGAGAGCCTACACATTGAATCCAAGCAATCTTTTCCGGCATCTTAGCATCAGATGCTCTGAATATATGCCCCTTATACGGACCTGAAGCAGAAAGGATTCTCTCAAACTCAAATGAGGAAACAACATTTGGATACTCCCCATACCCATAATCCTGCTTTAAAGCAGGGTCAAAAGACTCAAATCCGGTGGAAAGGATGATTGACCCTACATTAATTTTTTTAACCTGTTCCTTATCACCATATATTACTGCATCTCGAAGGCAGAGGCTCTCACACAGTCCGCAACCAATACACTTATCCTTATCAATCCCAAATGCCCTGGGCACTGCCTGAGGGTATCTGATATAGGTTGCCCTCCGCTCGCAAAGGCCGTAATTATACTCATCTATAGCATCAATCGGGCAACTTTTAGCACACACACCACAACCAGTACATTTTGCATCATCTATATATCTAGCATGTTTAACAATTTCTACCTCAAAATTTCCAGCTTTCCCTGCGACACTACCCAACTCAGCATTAGTGATAATCTCAATATTTAGATTCTGACCACATTCAACCAATTTCGGAGATATGGTACACATAGCACAATCGTTGGTAGGAAAAGTCTTATCTAATTGAGCCATCACCCCGCCAATAGAATGAGTTCGCTCCAACAGATAAACCTTAAGCCCTGATTCTACTAAGTCAAGCGAGGTCTGGATACCTCCAATACCTCCACCAATAACTAATACTGATCCAACCTTATCAGCCATCTATTCCTCCTGTTTAACAAAGAAGTTAGAGGTTAGACTGGTTTTTCTAACTTCTTACTCCTTACTTCTAACTTCTTGCCTCTATCCTTGAACAAACCTCGGATACCTGTCCTGCATATCATGCTGGGCAACAAGCCCACTATCTTCCATCTTAAGTAAAAGCCTGAATGCTTCTTTTGCCGAGATATTTAAGCCTTCTGCAATCTCAGACGGCTTTAACGGATTATCAACTATCAAACTTCTTATCTGATGCATCAAAAAGCTCTCCCTGATATTTTTATCCATAATCTTATCAAACTGTTTCTGGTCAATGAGTTCGTTATATACATTCCCCTGAGTAGTCAGGTCAGCTTCCTTACCTATCAGCCACCTCAGCCTTTCGGTTTCTGCTACCTTTAAGGACAACTCGGCTTTTTTCTCCAGCTCATCTGTTTCATTAATAGGCGGCAAGTTTTGTATTCTCCGGGTAAAATCCGAGACCACCTCAGCAAACCTTGGACCCTCTGCAGCTGAAACCCAATCAAGCATAAACCGTTCAGACTCAATACCACACATCTGAAGCACCTTAGTTATAAACTTTGCCTTGCGTGCTGCATAATAATTACCACTCTGATAATGGCAATCACCCGGATGACAGCCAAGGACCAGCACACCATCTGCTTTGAGCTTAAACGCTCGAAAGATAAAAACCGGGTCAATCCTGCCCGAACACATCACCCTGATTATTCGCAGGTCTGGCGGATATTGCAGACGGGAAACCCCGGCCAGATCTGCCCCAGCATAAGCACACCAATTGCATAAGAAACCGATTATTTTCGGCTTGGGATTTTTACTCATAATGTTTGCTCCTCACAATAAATCTCTCAAATATCTGTCCCCCTGGGTAC
>JASEHA010000104.1 GCA_030018795.1 bacterium | reverse complement strand
TGTAGGATGGGTGCTAACCCATCTATCTCATCTATCCGACAATTGAGAGTTGACACGACATTAGCGTATAAGCGACCATATCGATGACTGCAGATTGTAGAGACACAAAATATTGCGTCTCTACTGCATCACATGTGCATCAATTGCAGACAAAACCAGCATAATTTCACCTGCCTAAAGCAATTGTGGGATTTAGATGCGTTTGCCCTGGTTGTCAAGCAATTTTTAGTTGACATTAGATGAGATAAGTGGTATTATGTTAGTTGCTCTGATATCTGGTTGTTTTTAGGCAGTTAAGTCAAATTGACTAACCACCTCTTGCTGGATAGGTGATACACTGGCGACCATCCCTATAGTTTTAGGAGAAAATATATGACTCAAGCAGAGGCAGTGGTTACAAAAATTAGCAGTATGGAAATCAGGCTTAAGGGGCTTACCGAAATAAGCCGTCTGGCGACTATATCCTCAAGCCTTGATGAGATATTGGATTCAATCATGGATATGGTTCTCAAGATTATGCAGACAGATGCCGGGGCATTGATGCTGCTTGATAAGACTGGCAATTATCTTGAGACCAGGATAATCAAGGGCAGGGAGGCTGAGGCTATCAATGGCTCGCCGCTCAAGATTGGTGAGGGTATAGCCGGCAGTGTGGCTGAAACAGGTGAAAGCATTGCCATCCCTGATAAGGTTGGTCAGATAATTGCTATCCATGAAAATAATAATGAGGTAGACATAAGGCTGCATAATATCCTTTGTGTCCCTATGAAGTTTAGTAATCGGATAATAGGGGTTATTGAGGTTATCAATAAACGGGCAAAACAGCCGTTCAGTATGGAAGATATCGATATATTAGAGGCGGTTGCTGCTCAGGTAACCATGCTTATTGAAAACAGTAACCTCTTTAATCTGGCTCAAAAAGAGGCAAAGGCTCTGAGAACATTGTTTGAGGTAAATGAGGTCCTAAACTCTGCCGAGAACATCCAATCCCTGCTGGAGTTGACCATAAAACTTGCTACCCGGTTTATGTCTGCTGAAACCTCTGCCCTGATGCTTCTGGACGAGAAAATGGATGAATTAATAATCAAGGCATCTGGGGATGAGTTCCCCATGACAAGGGTGCGGGTTGGCCATGGGATTGCCGGGATGGTAGCTAAGAATGGAGAGCCTGTCCTGATTGAGGATACAGAGTTTGACCTGCAATTTTCACCTGAGATTGATAATATCACCCAACATCCAGCAAAGTCCCTGCTTGTTGTCCCATTAAAGACAAGGTATAAGGTTATCGGGGTCATGGAGGTTGTCAATAAGACCGATAATACCAGTTTTACATACAAGGATAAGGAATTCTTCTGCCTTTTTGCCAACCAGGTTGTCTCAGCCATAGAACAGGCAATGCCCTATATGTTAGAAGAATCATCTCAAAAGCAGACCATAATCCTGCATGAAAAACCACGCCTCGGAGAGGTGCTGATGAGCTATAACCTGCTGACTGATAATCAGATACAGGGGGCACTAAACTTTCAGTCGCAGCATGGGGGAAAGATTGGAGAGATATTAATCAAATTGGGATTAGTAACTGAGGATGCTGTTAATTGTGCCCTTAGCACTCAATTGGGCATCCCTTATGTCTGGCTGAAATCTGAGATGGTGGATATAGAAGCGGTCAGGATATTTCCAAGGGATATGCTGGAAAGATATGTTATTATCCCTATCATGAAAATAGGTAATGAGCTTACCTTAGTCATGAATGATCCTCTTGATACAGAGATGATTGAGAATGTAAAAAGGGTTACAAATTGCAATATAAATCCTTCGCTTGGTTCTAAAGAAAATATTTTAAGCATTATTCGTGATATTCTGGGTGCAAAAGGAGGAGAGGTAAAGGAATTGGGTGTAGACAACAAGGGTTTCTTGCGTGAAATCTCTGGTGAAACCTTTCTGGCAAAGCATCTGGAACAAGCACTTGAGATTGGTGCTGAGGAAATACACTTTGAGCCGACAGAAAGCGGCTTATGGGTAAGATATAGACAATTAGGGGTATTAGAGGAAAAGGGACGAATCTCTCTAAGCCTTCATCCAGAGATAGTATTTAAGGCAAAGATGATTGGCGGGCTTGATATCTTAAAGGAAGGGGTTGCTCAGGAAAATGAGATGGTGACCAAGATTGGTGACAGAAATGTGGGGCTGACTGTAACCACCATGCCTACTGCCTTTGGTGAATCTATCTTTATCCAGCTTTTCCCAATAGATGTTCAGATCCCTGCTATTGATACCATTGGGTTTGAACCTCATATTTCCTCGAAACTAAAAGATACGATGCAAAGGTCAACAGGGGTAATAATTGTTACCGGGCCAGGCAGAAGCGGAAAAACAACAACCATTTATTCCTTGCTTAAAGAGGTGAATGCAAGCAAGAGAAAGGTGGCTACCATTGAAACCCATATCTCACCATATCAAGAATCTAAATTTGTCCAGCTAAAAACAAAGGATATTTTGCCTACCTTAAAGATTGCCCTAAAACAGGAGCCTGATGTGGTCATGGTTGGTGAGGCAGATGAAACAACGATTGCCTTTGTCTTGAGAAGATGCCTGCAGGGTAAATTAATGATTTTACAGCAAGAATTTCCTACTTGTTTTGATGTGCTTTACCATTTGTTTGAGGTATCAGGCGGTATCATTGTTGCTTCAAGCTTACTGGCGATTATTGCTCAACGAATGCCGCGGGCATTGTGCTGGAAGTGCAAGGGTGAGGGGTGTGAGGAATGCAATTATTCTGGACATGATGGATATTCCCCCATCTTTGAGGTATTTTTTGTTAATGAGGAGTGGCGGGAGATTATCCGTCAGGGGGATATTGACCGGGTAAAAAATCTGGCTAAAAAAAGCGGGTTTGTTGACCTGAGAACTGAGGCACTGAAAAAGATTGAGGATGGTCAGTCTACAATTGAAGAGATGCTGACCAAGGGGGTGATCATATGATGGATGTATCTGAATTGCTCCTTTTAACCAAGGAAAAGAATGCCTCTGACCTGCACCTCTCAGCAGGCATAGTACCAACACTGCGTATTCATGGTAAGCTGGAAAAGGTAGAGCATGATATATTGAGCAAAGAGGATATGCATACCATGCTTTATGATATTCTTAGCGATGAAAACAGGGCAAGGTTTGAGGAGAATAAAGAGCTTGATTTTTCGATTGAGTTGTCCAATGTAGGACGATTCAGGGTAAATGCCTTTTATCAGCGTCGCGGAGAAGGGGCATCATTCAGGCTTATTCCAGACCATATTAAATCACTTGCTGAGCTTGGCATGCCTCCAATTGTAGAAAAACTCAGCCATATAGAAAGGGGTCTGGTGCTGGTTACTGGTCCCACAGGCTCTGGCAAGAGTACTACCCTTGCTTCAATGCTTGATATTATCAATACAGAGCGGTATCACCATATTATTACGATTGAGGACCCAATTGAATTTGTGCATCAGGCAAAGAATTGTCTGGTCAACCAGAGGGAGGTTGGCTTTCATACCAAATCATTTACCGCCGCCCTTCGCAGTGCCTTAAGAGAGGATCCGGATGTGATCCTGGTAGGTGAAATGCGCGACCTTGAGACCATTTCTATGGCTTTGACCGCAGCTGAGACAGGGCACGTTGTTTTTGCTACCCTTCACACCAATTCTGCCCCGCAAACAATCGACCGTATTGTCGATGTATTCCCGCCACATCAACAATCTCAGATAAGAACTCAGTTATCTGATGCCTTGCAAGGGGTTGTTTCACAAACACTTATTCCAACCATAGACGGACATGGCAGGGTTTGTGCCGCAGAGGTCATGGTTGCCAGCTCAGCCATTCGCAACCTGATAAGGGAAGGGAAAACTCATCAGATGCCATCCATCATCCAGACATCAGCAAGGGATGGGATGCAAAGCATGGATCAAACCCTTAGAAACTTAGTCATGCAACGCAAGATATCCTCAAGTGATGCCTTCAGGTTTGCTATCGATAAGAGTGGGTTTGAAAGATCTCAAGCATCACCAGGTGTGGGTGCAGGCTCTTCTGCATCTTCTGTATATGGCCAGCCGCAGCAAAGACCTGTCGGAGAGCCGCCAAGGGGGATGGGACAAAGGTTTTATTGATGGACCAGTCGTCTATTATCCCAACTCATAGCTATACTCAATAGCGTTATAATGGCTCTTTAACGAATCATGTGGGTAAGTCCATGTCAAACGCATCCAAATTCATCAGCGTTCTAACTCTTTTCTGATTCCATTACCTTACCCACACGATTTGTTAAAGAACCATAATTTCTGTGGGTTACAGAGTAAAATCCAAGCAGGGGACAAAGTTTAGGCAGTGGGCGACTAAACGGATTCATGAGTACATTGTAAAAGGTTTTACAATGGATGACGACCGATTGAAGCAGGAGGGAGCAAGATCAAGATATTTTTGAAGAGCTTCTTCAAAGAATTCGTGATATTAGAAGCACTCGACTTTGGCCATTTTTGCAAAAGAGTAATGCCCTATAAATCGAGCTTTGACAAGGATTAGGTTGGAAATAGATGCAATTAGTTGGGTCGATTAGAGTGCTATGACTTCACCTAATTGATTCACTTATCCCATGGATAGCTGATTTTACTGGGAACAAACTTTTCTGGAAATGGCCAAAGTCGAGTTCACAACATTACCAGAATTTGCCACGGCAGCATCCCATAGCAGATGAGTGTCACTTAACCCATCTTTCCTTTACCCATCTTATTTCATCTTCCATGGTTTGGACATATTTATCTATGCGGGCATACAAAATATCCTGCATGATTTTTTTATAAATCGGGCCTGGCAAAATACCCATTTGTTTAAGCTTATTGCCGGTCATGAATATGGTTTCATCCTTCATAAAAAAGAGATAATCTGCCACAGCCTTTTTTATTTTACAGGAAAACCCTTGCTGGAACAAGGCTTCAGCCTTGGCAACGACAAAGATAAGAGCCTCTAATGACATCTTGTTTAACAACCTGTATATAGCACTTGGATTTAGATCCTTCTTCAGTCGCAGGTAATTAATTATTCTGGCAGCATCTTTTTTACCGTTTACAACCTTTTCTTGTTGGGCACTGGTAAATTTAAGATGCCGTGTAACCTCTTCTATCTGGCTTATCTTCAGGTTATCGGTCAGGGCAAGGAAATATATCAACCAGTGCTCCACCCTTGAGGAAGCTCCTCTGGCAGAGGAAGCTCCTCTGGCAGAGGAAGCTCCTCTATCTGAGGAAGCTTCCCTGTCAGCAGCATCAGACACTCCCCCCTGTTTATTGATGATAATTTCAAAGTAGAAAAGGCTTTCCATGACCTTTTCCAAAAGGTTATGAAGTCTTTTAGAAGAAGCCCTTCTGGCAGAAGGAGCCCTTCCGGCAGAAGGAGACCTTCCATCAGAGTGAGCCACTCTGGTAGTAACAGCTATGGATGGATGGATATACTTTAATACCCCAAGCTCTTCCAGCCTGCGGATAGCTGTCTGTGGCTTTTCATCATCGAGAATCTGGATAAGCTCATCCTTTACTCTTTGATTTGCCAGACGTTCAAAGAGTGGCTCATCGGCAGTTGCCTCTAATATTAAGTCTTGAGTTAAAGCGTCCAGATGAAAGTTTAGTCTTGTTTCAAACCTTATTGCCCTGAATATTCGTGTTGGATCGTCAATAAAGCTTTTAGTATGAAGAACACGGATAACCCTGTCTTTTATATCCCTTTCTCCACCAAAGAAATCAATCAGGTTGCCATAATTATTTTTATTTATCTGGATAGCCATGGCATTAATAGTGAAATCCCTGCGGAGTAAATCCTCCATAATAGGAGATTTCTCTACCCTTGGCAGAGCAGATGGATGATCATAATGTTCTCGCCGGGCAGTAGCAACATCAATCTTAAACCCATCCTGAAGGGTGATAACCGCTGTCTTGAATCGTTGATGAGTCTTGCATTGTCCTTCTATTTTACGAGTAAACTCCTTTGCAAAGCAAATGCCATCCCCTTCAACAACAATATCAATATCAAAGTTGTCCTTTCCTAGCAGCAGGTCGCGGACAAATCCGCCAATTACGAATACTGGATAACCTAACGAATCTCCCGTCTGTCCTATTTCCTGAAAGAGATTCTGGATGGCAGAGGGGATCTTTTTCATTAAAGATTTGATAGAATGAATCTGCGATAATCTCTGTAAGGGAAGAAAATATTCGTTGGGCAATTCCTTTAATGTAGTTTCAGTCACCATCTCTATCTCTCTAAGGAGACTCTTTTCTGCCTCAAGAATAGATTTATCCCTCATTACGCCAGAGGCAGCACATACATGCCCTCCCCCGCCAATCCCTTTGAGGATTTCAGCGACATTAATTGCCTTATCCCTGCTTCGGGCAATCAACCATATCCTTTGCTCCATTTCAAAGAGGCAGAAGAGTGCAACAGGCTTTTCTATATCCATCATCTTATGGATAAGGATGGACAAATCTCCAATGTATTCATTAATTACTGCCTTAACAATAAATATAACCCTGCCATGGAGCAGGTAAACCTTTTGAGATTTCAGCAGATCAGACAGGATCATTACCTGTTTTGGGGTTAGCTCTTTGTTGATGAAATCAGATACAACCTGCAGGTTAGCCTGACAGGAAACAAGTGTGGCAATTGCTTCAATGTCAGCAGGTGTGGTGGTAGGAAAGGTAAGTGAGCCAGTATCTTCATAGATGCCAAGGCTAAAGATGGTAGCATGAATCGGTGAAACAGGTATACCTCTTTTGATAATCTCTTCTAATAAAATGGTTGTTGTTGCCCCTACTTGTCGAATCACCATCATTTCTCCAGTAATATCATTAACCTTTGCTGGATGATGGTCAAAGATATGAACAGGAATCTTTTTGCCATTTTTGCCATTAAAGGTGCTGTCTTTAATCAGATCCTTAAACTTGCCTATCCGCCCCAGTTGTCTTGTATCAACAATAATAAGTCTGGTAACCTGTTCAAGTGGTATTTTATTGATCTTGACAAAAGGGATATGGTGCTGGCAGGTGTTTAAGAACTCATCTACATGCTCATGCGAACCAGGCATGACCAGACAGGCTTCAGGATACAGAAGGGATGCTGCAACCAGACTGGCTAAGGCATCAAAATCAGCGTTGGTGTGGGTAACGATTACATCCAAGGCAACAAACCTCCGTTTCGACTCTGATCAACAACCGTGTTTCGATAGGCATAGAACGCACCTGAAGGTGCTCACTACTATTATTCTACCAGAGATTTTACCTAAAGTCAAAAGAAAAATGTTAGCAATCGATGTTTCCAAGTTTTTACTGGTGACCAAGCAAGGAGGCGAGAAGGCGAGAGGGATAGGAAGGGCACCAGACACCGTAAGAAACTGATATTTGATGAAAAAAGGATTGCGACCGACTGGTGCACTGGACT
>JASEHA010000103.1 GCA_030018795.1 bacterium | reverse complement strand
GGTCGAACCGTAGGTTTTGTGGTATCTCCTACCTGTCAATCTGGAAGCTTGACACGACTTTAGTATCACAAGCATCCTGCTTGTGGTTTTACTTGCTTAAATCGCGGTTCAACAAGAAAAAACTTGAACATCGAGTGAAAAAGAGATATGGCTTTGGTTGGCATGCAACGCTCTCTACTGACACATTACTCAGGCAGTCAAGATTTATCTTGACTGCTATGCAAATTTGTGATATATTAATTCAAAAATGGTAAGGAGGAAAAGATATGACAAAAACCAGACTCATCTTCACGTTGATCCTGCTTTGTTTTTCATCCCAGTCAAGGGCAGAATGGGATATCCTGAAAACACCGCATTTTACCTGTTTTTATCCAGAGGGCTATAAATGGGAGGCAGAACAGACCCTTGCTAATCTTGAACATTATCGGCAGGATGTGGTTAACCTTACTGGCAATAAACGCATCGGCAACCTGCCTGTTGTCGTTGAGGATGCTGGAATGTTTACCAATGGGTTTGCAGACCCAATTTTTAAGAACATCCATATCTTCACCTATGCACCAGATTCACTTACCCCGCTTGGAATAGCACAAAACTGGTACAGGCAGGTAGCTGTGCACGAATATACCCACATTGCCCATCTGACCCGTACCGAGGGCATACCAATGCTGGTAACAACAATCAATGGCTCAATCTACCAGCCAAACCTTTATTCTCCTGGCTGGCTTACTGAGGGGATTACGGTCTTTTCTGAATCCAATCTTTCTCCTTATGAGGGTAGGCTTAATGATGGCGGCTTTGATGCCCTGCTAAAGGCAAATATCAAGGAAAACAAACCCCCTTCTATCCTTAAGTCAACCTATTCTCCCCTTGAATTCCCGGGTGAAAGCGGACAGTATGTCTATGGCGGTGAATTTTTTAAGTATCTCAGCGATAAGTATGGAACGGGAAAGTTTTCACAGTTTTTTGAGGCAACAAGTGGTGCTGGTGTTGGCTATTCTATCTTTTCTCTGATTGGCAGCTGCATCTTCCCCTATTTTGGTATTGATAGGGCTGCAAGAAAGATATACGGTAAATCATTCCCTAATCTCTTCTCTGAATGGAGGAATTCTATAGATGCAAGCTCATGGAAGATAGATGGGGAACAGGTAACTGAGCATGGCTGGATGGTTTCTCATCCAGTGCTTTCTGATAATAAACTCTATTATATCCGTTCCTATCCTGAAAAGACAGGAATCTTTGAAACATTTGAGTTTAACGAGATAGTTGAAAGGGATTTGACGACTGAGGATGAAAGGGTGCTGGTCTCTACTACATCCTGGTTTGTTGGGAATATCAGAAAGGTTGGGGATAATCTCTACTATACGGTCGCTGAGCTAAAAAAAGGGTATAGCAATAGCTCTCAGAATGGCTTTGGCATCAACTCACATCTCCATCAAAAAGATTTGTCTGCTGGTAAAAAAGCAGATAAAGTGCTTTTTAGTGACCAGATTCGTGGTTTTTCCTTAACCCCTGATGGGAAAATTATTTATGCCAGAGACAAGAAACATGCATTCGGTTCTGAGCTATGGACATGGTCAGAGACAGAAGGAAAGAAAAAGCTCATTTCCTCTGACCTTCTTATCTCTGAGATTCTTTGTCTGGAAGATGGGAAAATGGCTGCGGTTGCCAGACCTGATTGGGAGAACTGGAATGTGTATCTGCTTGATATGGCTACTGTTTCGACTTCGCTCAACGAACAGTCATTGGCTGCAAGAGAGCTTACACCTATCATGCCTACACCATCTGGCGAATTTACCATATCTTGTTATGGGAAAAAGATATTCTTTGCCTCAAACCATGAAAAAACATATAGTATTTATGCCTATGATATGGATAATGGAAAAACATATCGATTGACCAATACAGGGCTTGCCACTTTCCCGGTATTTGATGGGAATAATCTTTATTTTGTTGGCTTGAACTCTGCTGGATTGGATATCTACAAAAAAAGCATTGAGAAGTTCGAGGAGGTTTCTGTAGGGAATTATCCCAAAGGAGGTATTCCGCCGGCATTTTCAAGATTAAAGGCAAAGAATGGCACGGGTGGTGATTATCTAAAGACCCTGCTGCCAAAGATTCACATACCTATAGGGCTTCCTTACCCAGAGGGAGCTATCCTTGTGGGTAAGGATGCTATAGGGGAGAATTTCTACACGCTTGATTTTTTCAAAGATAATGCCTTTCTTTTTTATCAGAGTTCCCATTTTAAGCCATCCATCCTATCATTTATAATAAGCAAAGATGATGATGATAGCAGTCAAGGGTTCTGGTGGGATTATTTGCTTCGAAAAAGGATAGCTTCGCCCCTTTCTGTCTTGGTTGGGCTTGGCGAGAGGCTTGAGAAGAAAGATAGTAAGAAAACCAATGAGACAGATATATTCACACAATTTTCCCTTAATTTTCCTAAAACTAAGCTGGATATATGTCCAATGATAAGCTATTCTTCGCGAAAAGATATATCACCGGAAAAAGTAAACTGGCAGACACTAAGAACAGATATGTATCTGACCCAGTACACCAATAAGAGTCAGGTTGATATTATGCTCAGTGGGCTGTATCAGCCAGACAGCCCTGAAAAGAAAGAGGTATGGGTGCGTGGCGAAGACAATAGCCTTAAGGGTAATAAATTAGCTCAGATTTCTGCAGAGTACACACGGCCTGTTTTGAGCATAAATGGGGGGCTGTGGAATCCAAACATATTTTTGTATGACCTCTGCCTTTCTGTATTTGTTGATGCAGGATTCGCCGAGGAACAAAAAGCTCATGTTTCTGGCGGCATAGAGCTCTGGCAGGAATTTGGTGGTTTTCTCGGCTACATTAAGGGTGCTGTGGCTGTTATTGGGGTAGTAAAAACTAAGAAGGAAAAGGGGCTGAAAGCCTATTTGAGTGTAAAGTGTCCGGGCAAGAAGCAGCCAAAAAACAAAAGGGGTCAAGGGTTTAATGTGCCGAGGGGAAAAATGTAGTGAGTGCTTTCCGGTGCGTTCTATGCTGCAATAGAAGCAAATCTTAAGGCATGGTTCTGTGAAAGGCATCAACAATCGAAAGATCGAAAGAAGGTTGAAAAACAGGAGAATGTATTATGGATCAAAGTCCAACAACACCAACTAAAACAACTGAGGACGGAGAGATTGAAAGGTCTCTCAGACCAGGTGGGTTTTCTGATTTTATCGGTCAAAGCAAGTTAAAGGAAAACTTAGAGGTATTTATTCAGGCTGCTACTGCTCGCGGGGATTCTCTGGATCACATCCTTTTTTATGGTCCCCCTGGATTGGGGAAGACAACCCTGTCAAATATCATTGCCTCTGAATTAGGGGTCAATATAAAGTCTATCGCTGCACCTGTTCTGGAAAGACCAGGGGATCTGGCAGCTATCCTGACCGACCTTTCCCCATTTGATGTTTTGTTTATTGATGAAATTCATCGATTGAACCGCATGACCGAAGAGCTGCTTTATCTGGCAATGGAAGACTTCAAATTAGATATTCTTATTGGTAATGGGCCGTCTGCAAAAAATGTAAGGATTGATCTACCAAAATTTACCTTAGTTGGAGCAACTACCCGTGCCGGACAACTTACCTCACCCTTAAGGGATAGGTTTGGGATAGTCAACCGAATGGACTTTTACACACAGGAGGAGATGCAGCAGATAGTTAAACGGGCAGCAGGGATACTTTGTGTCCAGATAGATGAATTTGGAATAGAAGAGATTGCTCGCCGCTCCCGGGGAACACCCAGAATATCCAATCGGCTCTTAAAAAGGATCCGGGATTTTGCCCAGGTTAAGGGGGATGGCAAGATTACAAAAGAGATAACCTGTCTTGGGCTTGATGCCTTAGAGGTAGATGAATATGGTCTGGATGCTATGGATAGAAAGATAATGGAGACATTAATCGATAAGTTTCGTGGCGGGCCAGTAGGGCTTAATACCCTGACTATCGCTGTCAGTGAAGAGACAATCACCGTTGAGGATGTGTATGAGCCTTATTTGGTAAAAATAGGATTCCTTGAAAGAACACCCCGCGGCAGAAAAGCAACAGAGCTGGCGTATAAGTATTTCAAACGGGATCTGTGGAGCAGGTAAGGAGTCGGGCAGAACAGAAGCTTTGCAACTCCTGTTCTGCCTAAGAATCGTACGTGAAAGTTTCCCTTCATACGGCTCAAGCATCCCAGAGGACATGCCCTTTCGGGACAGCCCCGCTGATGCATGGCTATCTGCTGCATCAACTTTGTAATACTAATTGGCAGTCACTTGCCTTTAACAGGCGAAGTAGCACCAGTAAGCTTTACAGCTCCTGTCATCTGCTTTCTTCTTAAAGTGATTTTTTCAACGTTCTCACAAAGGGACACCTGTCGGATGTCTGCTCCCTTTCGAGCCGGGCAAAGTTGAACCCGTATCCGTCCCATTACAGAACGGCATTCGCTTCTTCCGACCTCCCTCACCCGCATATCTATCGGCTCACTTTACGGTTTGCTTTCCCTCTAAGGGAGATATACGGGGTTACCGTGTTCCGTATAAGTATCAGGATAGGTTAGGTCTCGCTCTTACGCCGATGACGCAACGTCTGCGATGGAGAACGTTAGAGCCTCCATCCCTGGACCTACCTTTTGGTTCAAGCCTATCAGCATCTTTGGCTTGTTTCTCTTGACGACGCTGCAGCGATTCACATATGTTGACCATACTATCCAATCTTAGCTCCCTACCACCTTGATGCTGGCAGAAGTTGAGTTCCCCTCACGGTTCTCTCTCCTGAAGGAATAACCTTCACGGGCTGCATTGTTCCGAGAGCTTCGCACTGCCGAATTACTCCAACCGCACGTCCCGGTAAGATACCAATTACAGAAAATTGGGTTATGTGATAGCTTGTATAACGCTAACCGTAACAGATACTTATACGACTTTCACGTCGCACCTAACGATAGATCTCAGCCGCCACCTTTGGCGGTCGGCTGTAGCGAGTTGTTGAACTAAGCCGCATAGGGGGAAATCAGGGGTCAGGCTAAAAACTAAAAATTAAGAAGCTGCTTTTTTGGGAAAATGTGGGGTCAGGCTAAAAACTACACTATCCTCATCCTCAAGAAATATATCCCTTCTTCTGTTGCCTCTCGTGATGGCATGATACAATGCACCAGGATACTCTACCCTTGGTTTCCGTGCCAAAATTATTCTCCCTTCCTCTCCCTTCCTGAAAATACTGAGAATAATTATAGCCTGAATTTATCAGATTGTCAAGCTTAATTTTTAGTTTTTAGTCTGACCCCGTCTTCTCCTGACCCCGTCTTCTCCCTGCAATCTCGTCCCTTAACACGGCTGCATACTCATAATCCATCTGTTCTGCTGCCTCATACATCTGTCTTTCTAACTCTTTGATAACTGCCCCCTTATCACCCTTAACCTCATATTTCACATTAGCTTCTTTAACTGATTGTGGCAGGAGTGTCTCAGAGATTTCTTTTCTAATGGTTTGAGGGATAATGCCGTGTGTCTGATTATATTCCATTTGAATCTTTCGGCGGCGATTGGTTTCGTCTATTGCCCTTTGCATGGAGCCGGTAATCGTATCTGCATACATAACCACCTTAGCCTCCACATTCCTGGCACACCTGCCAACTACCTGAATCAGTGATGACTCTGAACGCAGAAACCCTTCCTTATCTGCATCAAGGATAATTACCAGGGAAACCTCAGGCAGATCCAGCCCCTCTCGTAAGAGGTTTATGCCTACCAGCACATCAAATTCACCCTGCCTTAAATCCCGCAGGATTTCAACCCTTTCTAATGTCTTTATCTCTGAATGAAGATACCTGACACGCAGCCCCTTTTTAGCCATATAATCAGCCAGATCCTCAGCCATCCGTTTGGTCAGGGTAGTAATCAATACCCGATGATTAGCCTGAATATGCAGCTGCATCTCATCCATTAGATCCTGAATCTGTCCATTTGTTGGTCTTACCTCTATCAATGGATCAACCAATCCAGTTGGTCTGATAATCTGCTCTATAATCTGTGGTTTTTTATCCAGTTCATATTGACCTGGCGTAGCTGTGGTATAGATGGTTTGAGGCATAAGCTGTTCAAATTCATGAAACCTTAATGGCCGATTATCATAGGCTGACTCAAGGCGAAATCCATACTCAACCAGGTTCTGTTTTCTGGCCAGATCCCCGGCATACATAGCCCTAATCTGAGGAATAGATACATGGGATTCATCAATAACAAGGAGAAAATCATCAGGGAAGTAATCAATCAATGTCCATGGCTTTTCCCCTGGCAATCGGCCATCAAAGTGACGGGAATAGTTTTCTATGCCATGACAGCCTCCAGTTTCCCTGATTAATTCCAGGTCATATCTCGTCCTTGATTCCAGGCGTTGAGCCTCTAATGGTTTATTTTTTGCGTGCAATTCAATCAGCCTTTCCTTCAACTCCTGTTCAATGGATAAGATTGCCCGTTCAATCCTTGGTCTGGTAGTAACAAAGTGTTTTGCCGGATAAACCAGAAGTGCATCCTGCTCCCTGATCCTCTGACCGCTGATGGAATTAATCTCACTTATCCGTTCAATCTCATCCCCAAACATCTCGATTCTGTGGGCAGTCTGGCTGTATGAAGGAAATATTTCAATGGTATCCCCTCGAACACGAAATTTTCCCCGACAAAAATCAATGTCATTGCGTTCATAATATATCTCAACCAATTTTTTTAAGATAATCTCCCGACTGACAATGTTTCCTTTTTGAACCAGAAGGTAGGCATCTTTATATTCCTGGGGTGAGCCAATATTGTAGATGCAAGAAACACTGGAAACAATGATCACATCCCTTCGGGAAATCAGCGTACAAGCAGCCTCCAGCCGCAATCGGTCTAATTCATCATTAATGGCTGAGTCCTTTTCAATGTAGGTATCGCTTGCAGGCAGATATGCCTCTGGCTGATAGTAGTCATAGTAGCTAACAAAGTAGCAGACAGCGTTATGAGGGAATAGGCTTTTAAACTCATTATAAATCTGGGCAGCAAGGGTTTTATTATGGGAAATAACCATCGTAGGTCTATTTACACGGGCAATGACATTGGCAATGGTAAATGTCTTGCCTGAGCCGGTAACACCCAATAGTATCTGGTCCTTTAGCCCCTGCTCCAATCCAGCAGCCAATTGGGATATTGCCTTTGGCTGATCACCAGCAGGGGAAAATGGGGAAACTAATTGAAATTTAGTGTTATTGGCTATCATTATCTTTAATCCGCTCCACAAATTTTTTACTTTACCACAATTAAATCAGAATGTCAAGAAAAAAGTTGACAAAAACCAATGGGTTCTGTATAATTCTAAGTTATAGAAAGGGGAGCTGATACCCTATGAGATAGATTTATTGGCAGGCTATTTCTGGAGGATTTAGATGAACATCATTGAAC
>JASEHA010000102.1 GCA_030018795.1 bacterium | reverse complement strand
CTCAAAAATTCATGAGTAAATACCACAATATATTGATAGGACAAAACCGTCTATTACTTTATATTGTATAGTAATTCTTGTAAAATCGAGTTTTTACACAGTCTGACGTTGGGTGTAGAATAATATCAGGAGCATGCACCACTTACGACTACATCATCTCCTGTTCCGCATTTCTTATCAGGTCCTGAGCTTTTTATTTTAAAATAATTATGATTAACTTCAAATATATATTTTTTGCCCCATCTATCAAGCGTAATATCTCTATCTTTATCATTTGCCCTCAAATGTGCCCTGATAAATTCATCCAGATTTGCTGGAAATTTACCTGTTAATTGATAATTCGTAATAACCGCATTTGCTATCAAATTCATCTCATGCTGTGCATAAAGCACAGCAACCCTTTGTTCCATAGCTTTATATATTATTTTAGCATTTGTTAATGCAGGAGGAAGGAAATACACAACAAGAAATAACGGAAAAACTTTAAAAATAAAGCTACCGATCATTCTTAACATAACTATTGCCTCCACCTTTCTTGTTTATAGATAGGTTGTGCCATTGCAGCACACCTCATCTGTCAAGATCAACAAGTATCAGCCATTTCTTCATCACTACTTACGAGTAGGGTGGGCATTGCCCACCAAAAAGGTATAGATATCGAAAACAGATTGGCAAGAAGGCAAGAAATGCCCACCCTGCTTGTCCCCTGCAATTTTAATTGTCATGAGGTAATAGTTGCTTCAATTCCGCTCAACAACCGCATTTCCCCTTACCATCCCATATCCATAGGCACTACCACATCCGGCACCTCAGTGATAATCTCCACCTTTTCCTGGCTGGATTTATAGACGTTCTCTGTAACATCAACCACCTTACATATACATTTATACATCCCATCAGGCATGACCTTATTATTCTCATCCCGTCCCTCCCATGAAATCTCTTCAGGCGGCTCACCTCTGCCCTCGAATGTTTTGACAACAGTACCTGATTTATCTCTGATGGTTATGTCCCATTTCTTTATTCGGTCCTTTTGCTTAACATCCATCTTAATGGTTGTCCAATTATACTTGCCAAGCGGTGAGAATGCCTTTGGTGACACCTGGATTCTTACTGCAAAGGTTTCAAAGAGATAGGTAAATGAAAGGTGGTGGAAGAAGCCTAAATTTTGATGGCTGAGGCTGTAATCTATAGCGTAATTTTCAAGATTTATCCCTACCCCTGAGGTTAGCTCTGTATTATCCAGCCCCATTCTCAGGGCAACAGATCGGTGCTTGAGCCAGCACTCTGCCCCAAGATGGGTTTCATAGCCATGAGAGACCTGAGAGGAGAGTTTTTCTACATCAAGGCTAAGAATAAGGTTGTTATTGAATGCTTTTAAGGCACTGCCTGCTCGGACAACAAGAGGAAAGGTTTCATCATCAGACTTAAGATGCAGCTTTGGCGATACTATATTTTGAATACTTAAGCCCAGCGAGAGGTAATCCTTCAGGTTAAAGAGCATGGCACCATCTATGCCTATCTTAGTATCGCTGTATGAGCCAATATCCTCTGTAATTATCTTTGCATTTGCACCAAGGGACAGCTTGCGAGAAAGTTTATGCCCGTGCGAAAGGATGATACACCGTTGTATCTCTTTGAACTCTCCGGTTGGCTGTCTCCTATTGTTTCTTCCATCAAAACTACCTGAGCTTAAAGCTGCTATCCCAATCCCAAATGCCCCAAACTCCTCTGTAGGGTGAACAAAGCTGAGGAAGGAATAATTAGTATCTTTAAGCAAAGGGGCAAAAAACCCTGTAAGCTCAGCACCCTGAATCTGAGTCAATCCTGCTGGATTCCAGTAGACAGAGGCAGCATTATTACTGACAGCAACAAATGCCTTGCCCATAGCCATATCCCTTGCCCCAGCACCCCATCGCAGGTATGCCCCAGGAGCACCCTCATAGCAGGTGGAGGCTTGTGCCGGCATGATAGACAATATTATGAGTAGTATTGAATAACAGACGTATCTATTTCGCATCACTTCACCACCAATATCTTTCGTATCATCTCACTCTCCTGCCCTTTAACCCTGACCACACAGATATACCCACCATTGCCAACGATATCACCATCACCATTTCGTCCATCCCAGTCTACTTGTTGAATCCCGGCCTCAGCAGATGTCCTATCCATATTTTGGACAAGCTCACCAAACAGGTTATATATCCGTATCTCCACATCCATAGGGCTGTCTAAATAATATTCAATATGAGTAACCTTGTCTGTATATGGGCTAAAGGGATTGGGATAGTTTATCAGCCCGCCGAGAACATCAGTGGTAACGAAAAGTGAAAATGATTTGATTTGTCCAGCATTGCCATTCTCATCCACGCAAGCAGAATAAATGGTATGGACACCATAGGTGCCGACATTGAATGGCTCAATATATGTTGTCCATGTTCCCTCATCATCTATCCGATATTTTATGCCAAACCCTTCTTCACCTATCAGGCTGACAGGTGTTATAGGCTTGACAATTACCTCATCTGCCTTAATAAAGCCATGCTTGCCAGGGATTATCCTTGGCACATTGGAAACAATGCGGATATTCACGGTTTTGATGTCATACTGCCTGTATTTAACCTGTATAGTTACTGTGCCCGTACTTGTTCCTGAGATAAGGGTTATACTTGCTAAACCTAAAGGATTGGTGTAAACCCTGGTATTACCGAGCAAGGCAGCACTTTCTGTCCCAGAGACAATGCTGAATTCAATAAGCCCATTAAAGCATGGCTTAGTGGTTGCAATCTCGGCTAATCTGGCAATAATTGTCGCAGTTCCATCCAGCAGAATAATTCCTGGAAAGGCATCTGCCTCTAATCGATAGGCTGTAATCCTCACCTGACTGTCACCCTTATTTAATTCACTTGCCCGCAGGCTGAAGCTGCCAGAGGTAATCATACATGGCCAGGCAGTAGACTCCTGCTCGTATTCCACGGTTTTAACCGTAATCTCCAATTGAACGGATTCGCCATTGAGCAGGCAGTCGCTTACAGTTGCCGGGATTAAGGTTATTTCATCACCAGAGGCATTAGCATTCCAGACCTTATTCTTATCAGAGGATTGAGGCACACTGAGTGCTACAAATGTAAAGCCGTATGGAATGATAATCTGTATTTTGTCAATCATGGCTAAATTATTATTAACAATTACACAGTTCATTATCCGGGTTGTCGTGGCATAGACCTCATGAGGGCTGATAGTAAAACAGGCACCCATGGTCAAGACCTGAATCCCATTGGATGTGCCAACAACACTGCCACAACTGATCTGAATCGCTGTAGTCTCTTCCTTTTTCAGGATAGTACTTAAAGGTGTTGTCAGTATGCCTTTTTCAAAATGAGCGGCATAGGTATATGAAGGCTCGCCATTGACAGCATCACTTCTGGGACCTGCATAGCCAAGTATCTTATCACCACTATAACTGAGAGCAACATTGCCAAAGACATCCTTTGCCGTAATATTAGAGATACTAAAGGGACGATTCACAGTAACCGGTGAAGGAACAGCAATATCAAAGAAGACAGCCTTATCTGGCTTGATATTTATGGGTGAGGATGTTCCACGGACACTGCCATCAGTAACAGAGATAGTTGGGACTTGAGTAGCATTGGTAAGCCTGAACCCTGGAACAGCGGCTACACCGTATTCAAAGTTTGCGTTACCGGGCAATGGTCTACTGGGCATAACCCCATTGGGTGCTGCAGTGGCACCATTCCAAAACCACTCAAGATGATGGCGATCAACATAGCCTGACACCTCATTGCCAAATTCATCCCTTGTTCTGATGGTTATAGAAAACTCCTCACCTGCGGTCTCAACATTATCATGTTGGCTGGTAACCTGAAACACAGCTGCTTTAGCCCCTTTAACATCAACCTCCATAGAATCCCCGAATATTCCGCTGCCAGAGATACCGCCACCCTCCTCTACATGTATCCTGACCCTTTCTGCCTTATAAAGCGTTGTTTTTAGAATAGTTGTAGAGATACCCTTATCAAAGTTAATCACATTGGTATAGCTTGGGCTGCCCTTGATATAGCCATTCCCTGGACCACTATAGGTAAGGGACTTATCCCCGGTATATTGCCTGGTTACATTGCCAAAGTTATCTTTAGCCGTGATCTTAGTAATATTAAACGGCTCACCAGCATTAACATAACCAGGGGTAATTACCTCAAAGGATGTAGCCCTTGCCGGCTCAACAATTATTGGTCTTGAACTGCCCTCAATACTGTTGTCACTGGCAATAATGATTGGCATCTCATCAGCATTAACCAATCTGAACCCGCTTGCCGTTGCTATACCATTAAAAAATATACACTCGCTCTCCTCAACAATAGAGGGTAGGCTATCATTAGCCGAACGGTGAGCATTCCATTTCCATCTAAGGCGATGACTGCCAGTATATTGCGAGTTCAGATTATTATGAACATCCAGAACACGAATGTTAACCGAAAATGTATCACCGGCTGTTTCTGTATCATTATGTTGGGTAATAATCTCAAACCTGCTGGTTAAAGAGGGACTAACCTCTATCCGGGCAGACTCACCATAAACCATTCCCGACTGAACCCTGATAGTAGTGTTTTCTGCCTTGACCAGGGTTGTCCATACCTTAGCCGCCACACCTTGCACAAAATTTACCGGATTGGTGTAACCTGGCGGATTACCTGATGGGCTGTTACCTGGACCGGTATAGGTTATGTTTTTTGTCCCCTGATAATCCCTGACTATGTTGCCGCAAACATCCTGAGCAGTAATCGTTCCTATAAACTGTTGATTAACGGTTACAGTAGATGGAAGATCCATGCTAAAGCTGGTTACTGTCCCTGCTTTGACCATAATCTGTCCGCAGGTACCAGTAATGTTTGACTCTGTAACCGTAATGGTTGAAACATCTTCTGCCCGGGTAAGAAAAAATCCGTTTACCACTACCCTGCCTTGATTGAATATCTGAAGACCATCGGCTGGTTTTTTCGGCAGGATATTGATAGGAGAACTGGCAGCAGTTAATCCCCAGGCAAGATACTTGTTGCCAATATAGTTAGTGGCAACATTGCTAAAGGAATCCCTTGCTGTCAGGGTAACCGAAAAGGTAGAGCCCGCGGTCTCGGCTTGATTGTGTTGGGTGATCATCTCAAAATGGGTAACATCTGTTGACATAACCACGATTTGACTGCTTGTGCCCCGAATATTCCCATCGCTTACCATAATAATAGGTTTTTCCTGAGCATTGAACAGGGTAAGGTTAGCAATCGTAGCTGAGCCATTGGTAAAGGATTGATAGCCGTCACCCGGCAGTCTTGGTTGGGTATTGTTTGGTGAATTGGTTGCATTCCATGTCCATGTAAGATAATGATTACCATCATAGCCTGAGGCAAAATTGCCAAAGATATCACTGGCAACAATACTCATGTCAAAGGGTATCCCGGCTGTTTCTGTACCATTATGCTGGGTAATCAGGCTAAAGATAACGGCATTACCAGCCATGACCGTGATTGTCCCGGATTTACCCTGTATGTCCCCATCAGCAATCGTGATACTGCCTGTCCCGGCACGGGTAAGGGTGGTCCTAAGCTCTGTGGTTGATGAGCCATTGGAAAAGTAAACCGGATTGGTAAAGCTTGAGCTGCCAAAAGTGTCTCCACTGTAGTTCAAGGTTTTTTGCCCCTGATACGAGGTGGCAATATTTCCACAATAGTCATAAACAATAATGGGTGACAGGAGAAAAGACTGCCCTGCATTAACCGTTGCTGGGGCATTGATATGAAAGCTTGAGGCTTCACCTGGTTTAACTGTAATAGGAGAGGATGTGCCCTGGATGATTGATCTGGCAATGATAATCGGTGTCTCACCTGCCTTTGTCAGGGTAAAGCCGTCCACCTCGGCAATACCATGGGTAAAGCTTTGAGTGCCAGTACATGGTTTGACTGGGGAACGCCCATTGGGTGATTTGCCTGCTGTCCATTGCCAGCCAATAGAATAAGAGCCAGTGAAGTTGGTCAGGGTATTTTCATAGGTATCCTGACAGGCAAGGATAACCTTAAAGGTTGTGTTAGCTGTCTCGATATTATTATGCTCAGTAGCAACCTTAAATCTGGTGGCAGTTCCCGGATTAACCGTTATTCCCTTTGATATGCCGCTGATCATGTTATCTGTAACGCTGATAGTTGGTGTCTGGCTGGCATTGGTCAGGATAAAGTCAGGAATATTTGCCACCCCATTTGTAAAGGTTTGGGTGCCATCCATCGGTTTATCAGGTTTAGCACCAGAGGGTGAGCTGGCAGCTGTCCATGTACAAAAAATCGGAAAATTTCCATCATAGCCTACAGCCAGATTACCATACAAATCCCGTGCTGTTATAGTCGCAGAGAATGGAATACCAGCCTCCTCTGCCTGATTGTGCTGTGTTGTTACCTCAAAATGGTGAGGTGTGCCTGCACTGACCGTAATCATTTCTGACAAGCCATTAATGGCTGCATCCTTAACATTGATTTGAGTGTTCTCTGCCTTATACAGCGTTATCTTCAGGGGTAACTTAGCGATGCCATACTCAAAGGTTACAGGGTTTGGATAGACTGGGTTTGCACCAGGACCAAAATATTCCAGAGACTTGTTCCCATGATAATCTGCAGCTATATTGCCATACAGATCACAAGCCGTAAGGGACGAAATAGGAAAGGCAATACCAGCCATGGTTGTTGAAGGAACGGCAATCTTGAATTTGATTGCTGTCCCATGATTGACTGTGATAGTGGTAGATGTTCCGCGGATCACACTATCTGATGCAGAAATAGTGCAGGTTCCTGCATTGGGCAGGGTAAAATTAGGACAAATTGCTACCCCTTGTTCAAAAGTTTGAATGCCTTCTGGTATCATTGGTGACCAACCATCAGGGGAGTATTTGGCATTCGAATACCATGTGATAGCATGCCCCCCGGTATAGCTGGTAATTGTCCCGCCACTTGCATCCTTTGCCACGAGCGTTACAAAGAAAGCATCACCTGCGGTCTCTACATTATTAGCATGCTGGGTTACAACCTGAAAATAGTCTGCTATGGCAGCATCTGCAAAGCAAAAGGCAGTTAATAATAAAATAATTGATCTATGAAACATCATCATGGGACATCCTCGTTTGTGGGCAGGAAATTTTTTCTTAAAGCCGTCAGTTTTGTTATGAATATACTTGTGATGTGAAGTAATGATAGGAATTTCGATCTTTAGAAGAAGGTGTTTGATATCTACTAAGGGATAGTTTTGAGAATTGCTTTTTCAGTCTTCTAATACACTTTGCGAATTTCCTATCTACAAAGAATTATACCATATCAAATCCCTTTACGTCAAGAAAAATTTGCAAGTTCTCTGAATATTCGATAAGAGAGTGTTGCATAGCCTCTCCCGCCATATCTACACTCTTAAGCACTGCTTGACTCTATTTCCTGCCATGTTTTGGTATTGCTTGACATTTTGGAGCCCTATGA
>JASEHA010000101.1 GCA_030018795.1 bacterium | reverse complement strand
AAGTAGTACACAATAAGAGACATGAAAGACGTTGCAATCAGTCCAGAGCACCAGTCACCAGTAAAAACTTGAACATCGAGTTTTAATTTTCTTTTCTATGTCCTTTTGTAAATTTCTCTGTGACCTCTGTGGTTAATCTTCCCATCGCTTGCTGAGCGATTACAAACCATATTGACAATTATAACATTATGCTTAAGGAATTGTCAATAAATACTTGACAGAAGCATAAAAAAAATGGTAAAATAATAGCACTTGTTCTAACCTTAGACAGAATGTCCCATAGGGACAACTGTAATGAGGGCCTTTTAGACCCGATATAATAATGCATCGATGCTATCATACATTCAAGACGCACCTGAAGGTGCTCACTACATTTTAAGGTGGAGGTTGCAATGAAGTATATCTTGTCCTGTGTCTTAATATTGAGTTTGGCTGGCAGCACTGCTGCATTTGGAGGAACGACTACGGTAACTAATGTTACTGATAAGACATTTACTGTTTCATGGACAACTGCTGCATTAGAGAAGGGCTGGATTGAGTATGGGACAAATGCTTCTTGCTTGAATATGAAAGCGTATGATGAACGGGGGCAGGAAACTGTTGATGATACACATTATGTGCCCATTGCATCACTTTCAGGGACAACAACCTATTATTATCAGGCTATATCAAATGGTGTTAGGGGCAGCATATCTACCATTACTACTGCTCCGATGTTGTCTCCCCAAAGTGGGATGATCGCTTTTGGAAAGGTATATTTTCAAGAGACAGCCATTTTGGCTGAGGGGTCGATTGTTTATGCAAGGCTCAAAACAACCAGTGGAACCAAATATAACACACTATCAACAATAGTCGGTAAAAATAGCCCGTGGACTATCTCTCTTGCTGATTTTCGCAGTATAGACGGATACAGCTCTTTCCAATATTCTTTAGGTGATTCACTGATTATCGAGATAGATGCAGCAGGGGATGGAATGGCTGCAGGGACAATAACAATAGATGATATAACCAAAAATCCTATCGATACAGGCACCCTCAGCCTTACTGGTGATAATGCTGCTCCGCCAGATATTTCTACACCCCGTGTTGTCCCTGGCAATGGTCGTGTTCAGATAGGATTGACAATGCCTGTGCAATCTGCTGGTATTACTGGCATGATCATCCTGCGTAGTGAAGTGAATTATCCGCAGGCTACCCTTACAGCCAGGCAAACATATACAATTAATGCAACCGTTACTGATAGTGTGGTGGTCTGTGTGTCTACAAACACTACAACATGGACAGATGAAATATTGACAAACGGTGTCACATATTATTATCGAATATTTACCTATGATGGGGTGCATAACTATTCGCAAGGGATTAGTTACCGTGCTACTCCGGTGAAAGATCTTGACAATGCCAGTGTTTATCCCAACCCATTGATTGGAGATGGGGTTGTGTGTTTTAACAAATTGTTAGCAAATACGCATATCTGTATCTATAACATTGCTGGTGAGCTTGTCCTTGAAGCAGATGCACCGGATGGGACATATCAGTGGACTCCAAAAGATTGGGGAATTGCCAGCGGGATTTATCTGTACCTGCTCAAAGGTGACGGTGGACGTGTTCGGACAGGCAAGATAGGGATTGTTAAAAAGTGAAAAGTTAATACGTCATATAAGACCTATGTTTATGGTAGCACAGGCATCCTTGCCTGTGCTCCTTTATGGCTTATTCCGTTATTTGTCTTTGCCCTTACGACTGATGGAGGATTAATGGAAAGAATAGGAGATATCCTTAAAAAAAGACGGCTTGAGATAAACGTTTCCTTAGAGCATGCAGCAGAAGAAACCATGATTGCCAGTCGTTATCTGGAATCAATAGAAAACTCTGACTTCAGCCCTTTTCCTGGAAATGTATACGCAAAAGGATTTTTGCGTCGATATGCCGAATATCTCAAGCTTGGAGAAATGGAGACACAAAGGCTTTTAGCTCAGTATGAGGCTGAACAAAAGAAAGAAGATACAGCCCAACCGCAAATAGAGAAAAAAGGAATAGATGCTGAGGCTACGGTTTTGCGAAAGGTTAGAGCCAATAGAAAAAATCTGTATCTTTACTCTATCCTGGCTATTCTCGGATTTCTTGTTGCTGGAGGAATATTAGGTGCAATTATTGTCCCATTTTTAGAAAGAGAACCAAAAATATTTATTGACCCAAGCAAGTTGTTGTCTCAAGAAGAACTGCTAAAAAAAATCCATATACCAGAAGAAAAACAGAAGGCAATTACCAAAGGTGTTGTAAAGCCAGAGATAAAGGGTGTATTGCTCGAAGGCAATGCCTTTGAAGAGGTATGGGTTCAGGTACAGATTGATTCTGGGAAAAATAAGGATGTTCTTGTAAAAGCAGGAGAAAAGATTAAATGGAACGCTAAGGAAAAGATATGCCTGACCATGGGTAATGCTGGTGCCATAGCCTGGAAGTTTAACTCTAAAGCGATTGGTACACTTGGCAAGACAGGGATGGCAAAAACCATGCTCTTTACATCAGAGAAGATGCAGACAGTAATAAAAAAAGAGCAGAAAGAACAGCCAGCACCAATCCCTCCTCTCCTTCCTAAGGATGAGGGAAACAAACAGGAGAAGGGAAAGACAGAAGGGCTTCAAAATCCTGAATCCCTGCCTTCTCAGGAACAAATCTTGCAAGAAAGGAATACAACCCAAACAACAAAGGAAAAGGCAAAAGAAACAGGAACAACTTCGAAGCCTGCCTCTGTGGAAAGGTAATGCAAGCATCCTGCTTGCATATTAACAACCCCCTAACCCCCTTTTTTAAGGGGGAATTACGGACAAATGGTTAGTGTCCTTAGCAAAGTAGGCAGGGTCGAAATTATTTTGCTTATTCGAATGATTTGGCAATGGTTAGTCACCCTTAGCAAAGGGGGCAGGGGGTTGTTGTTCCCCTCTTTAGAGGGGTAATTTAGTGTGTTGCTTAAACCTTTGGCTGAACGATTACGATGAGGCTTTAGAAAGGATAAAAAACCATGAACTTAGCCAATAAACTTACCCTTGCCCGTGTATTTATGGTGCCTGTGTTTGTCTGCTTTCTATTTCTGAATAATCTTTTCGGCAATTATTGCAGCCTCTTGATATTTGTCCTGGCAGCTATAACAGACTGGTATGATGGTAAGATTGCAAGGGATAGAAATATGGTCTCTACCCTGGGAAAGTTTGCTGACCCTCTGGCAGATAAGATGCTGGTTTCAGCAGCCTTTATCTCCTTTGTAGGCATTCCTGCCCTGCATATCCCTGCATGGATAGTAATACTTATCATCTGTCGGGAGTTTGCGGTAACCGGTCTTCGTCTGGTTGCTGTTTCTGAAGGGATAGTTGTTCATGCCTCTGAGGGTGGGAAGATAAAGACTGTCTTCCAGATGGTCGCCATTATTGTCATCCTTCTCCTCTTGTGTCTCAAGGGTTACATGGGGTATATGCCTGACTTTTTGAGGCTGACCATAGAATGGCTGCCTTTATCCCTGATGCTAATTGTGGTTGCTCTAACCACATGGACAGGGATTGAATATTTGATAAAACACAAAGGGATCCTGGCCGAAAAAGACGAAAAAGGCGAAAAAGGTGAAAAAGGTGAAAGGGATGAGGAAAGCAATTGTTAAATTTTTTGCCACAGGATTCTTTAGTGGCTATTCACCTGTGGCTTCAGGAACAGCTGGAAGCGTGGTTGGGGTAATTATCCATTTAGCTGCATATTATTTGTGGTCATCACTTCCTTATTTCTGGCTTTTTTATACACTGGGGGTAATAATCATCTCTGTGGCTGGCATCTGGATATGCTCTGAGGCAGAGGCGATATTTAAGACAAAGGATGCTAAGCCCATAGTCTGGGATGAGGTAGCCGGGTATCTTATCACCATGATCGGTATTCAGCCGGAATTGTGGTGGATTATAAGCGGCTTTATCCTGTTTCGCGTATTAGATGTCCTTAAACCAGGACCACTTTATTCACTTCAACGGCTTCCTTCTGGGTTAGGGATAATGATCGACGATATTGGATGTGGCATACTTGGGTGTATAATATTGCATGGGGTAAGGTGTGTGATTGGATGAAATATACATAGTAGAGCAAGCATCCTGCTTGCCTCTTGTTACGCTACAACAAAATTAAATGCGAGGTGATAATCATGGTAAGAGTAGGATTAATCCAGATGTCCTGTACAGAGAACAGGGAGGAGAATGTTACAAAGGCTCTTTCTTCGGCAGAAAAGGCGGCTCAGGATGGGGCAAAGATTATTTGTTTTCAGGAGTTGTTCCATACTCACTGGTTTCCCAGGTCAGTAAATGCAGAAAATTATGTTCTGGCAGAGCCAGTAAATGGTCCAACCGTAACATTGATGGCTGATTTTGCCAAAAAAAATCAAACAGTGATGATTGTCCCTATCTACGAAAAGGCAGATGAGGGGATTTATTATAATTCAGCTGTGGTTATCGATGCAGACGGTAAGGTTTTAGGGACATATCGCAAGAATCATGTGCCGCATATCCCGCTCTGGGAGGAAAAGTTTTACTTTGCCCCTGGAAACAATGGCTATCCGGTGTTCAGGACCAGATACGCATCTATTGGGGTGCTTATTTGTTGGGATAATTTCTTCCCTGAGGCAGCCAGGGTTCTTGGGTTAAAGGGTGCTGAGATAATATTTGCCCCAACAGCCTCTTCCTTAGCCTCTCAGCCAAGGTGGAAAAAAATAATCTGTTCCCATGCCATAGCAAATAATCTGTTTGTAGCTCGCGTTAATAGGGTTGGTGATGAGCAGGGGCAGAAGTTTTTTGGAAATAGCTTTTTTGCCAACCCTGATGGAGAGATATTTGCTGAATCAGGCGGCACAGAAGAGGATGTATTGGTCGCTGATCTGGAGCTGGAAACAATCCGCGACTTTAAGAATATATGGGCATTTTATCGGGATAGACGGCCGGAAACATATTGGGATATACTTAATCCATTGCCATAGACTGGAGGCATCTTTTGGATAGGCTGAATATATACGAAATAAAAGGTATTATTGCTCAAGCACTTCTTGAGGATATAGGCAGCGGGGATATAACTGCCCAATTGACTGTGCCAGAGGATTTAGAGATAAAGGCAGAATTGATAGCCATGGAAGATGGTATCGTTGCCGGGTTAGAGCTGGCTGCCATGAGCTTTACCTTTGATTCTCCTGAAAATGTAGCGTTTTGCCCCTTAATAAAGGAAGGCGAGAGGGTTGGCTGTGGTCAGGTGTTTGGAAGGGTTCAGGGGTCTGCTCAAGCAATATTGAGAACAGAAAGGGTTGCCTTGAATTTCTTGCAATGGTTATCCGGGATTGCTACCCTGACAGCAAGGTATGTATCTGCTGTTGAAGGCTATCCGGTGAAGATATATGATACCCGCAAGACAACCCCTTCCTTAAGAATGCTGGAAAAATATGGGGTCAGGGTTGGCGGCGGATATAATCATCGATTTGGACTGTATGACGGTATCCTTATCAAGGAAAATCATATCAGATCCGCAGGCGGAATAAAAGAGGCTGTCAAACGAGCAAGGGCTGCAAATATGGAAATAGAGGTGGAAACAGAAACCCTGGATGAGGTAAGGGAGGCTGTTTCAGCAGGCGTTCATATTATCATGCTTGATAATATGAACATAGCCGTCATGAAAGAGGCGGTTGACATAATCAGGGGAGAGAAGGGAAGAAGAATATTAATAGAGGCATCTGGCGGTATCAATATGGAGAATATTCGAGATATAGCGGCAACAGGTGTTGATCGTATCTCTATTGGTGCCCTTACCCACTCACCTTGTATTCTGGATATCAGCCTGGAGGTAGTGTGATGTAGGGTGGGCATTGCCCACCAATTTCTATTTCTACCCTACAGCCTGATAGCCTTTTAGTCTATCCACCTAAAGAGGCAGCAGGATGAAGATTACTCGACGAGAATTCTTAAACAATATGGCTGGTCTTGGGGTAATGATGGGCGGGATTATGTCACCAGCCGGCAATGCGTTGGCTAAGGTTGGTGCCATATTAGAGGCATCTACCCTGCCAGATATGGTTATTGCTCAGGGACAGAAAAATCCAGAACACTCTGTCTATGCTGCCATAAAAGCCATAGGTGGAATGAGTCGATTTGTTAAAAAAGGGGATGTGGTTGTAATAAAACCAAACATTGGGTTTTCGTGTGCCCCTGAGATGGCCGCAACAACAAATCCAGCAGTAGTTAGCACCCTGATAAAGCTGTGCTATGAGGCTAAGGCAAAGGATGTTCTGGTCTTTGACCATACCTGTGATTACTGGGAGATATGCTTTCAGAGGACAGGGATAAAAAAGGCAGCAGTCTCAGCAGGCGGCAGGATATTCTCTGCTCATCGTAAGGGTCTTTATCGAAAGGTTCCTATCCCTGCTGGAAAAGCATTAAAGGAAACACTTGTGGTTAAGCAGCTTCTTGATGCTGATGTGATTATCAATGTCCCTATTGCCAAGCACCATGGGGCAGCAGAGCTTACCCTTGGTATGAAAAATCTTATGGGTGCGGTCTGGGATAGGGGTATATTCCATGTAAAGGATTTACATCAGTGTATCGCAGACCTTTCTACAGTGATCAAGCCTCATCTTATTGTGCTTGATGCTACCAGGGCATTGTTCAATAATGGACCAAGGGGTCCTGGAGATGTTAAACATATAGGAAAGATTATAGCTGGTGTGGATCCAGTAGCTGTAGATGCTTACGGCTGTACTATTTTTGAAAAAGAGCCTCACCGAATTGGGTATATAAATATTGCTCATAAGATGGGTCTTGGCGAGATTGACCTGAGCAGGATAAGGGTGAAAAAGGTATGAGAAAGTAACACAAGCATCCTGCTTGTGATTTCTCAATCTGGAAGATTGAGTTTACCAAAGGGGTATTTTGGATGAAAAAAGATAAGATACAGGATATACAGAATATACAGAATATGCTGGATGAGGTTATCGATATTTTCCTTACTGAAGAGCTTGTTGAATTAGAGGTTAAGGATAATGAAAAAAGGGTAAGGATTAAACGGGCAGTTGCCAGAGAGACAGCCACTCTGGCAGGTGAGGAGTTTGTTACCATTGCGCCAACCCGCAAAAAAAAGCTGCCAGAAGAAAACATCGACTGGAAAAAGTGGAAAAAAATCACCTCGCCGCTAACCGGTACATTCTACGGAAGCTCTTCACCTGATATTCCACCCTATGTAGAGATAGGCAGTATCATTACCCCTGGTCAAACATTGGGTTTGCTGGAAGCGATGAAGATGTTTAATGAGATAAAGGCTGAGATATCTGGTAAAATAATGAAAATCCTCGTGCAAAGTGGAGAAACAGTAAACGCAGGGGATACATTGTTCCTGGTGGAATCAATGGAATAAAGATACAAAACTTTTACTCGATGTTCAAGACCAGGACACCAGACACCAGAGCACCAGTGCACCAGTCTCGGTCGTCGCAATCCTTTTTTTCATCAAATATCAGTTTCTCGCGGTGTCTGGTGTCCTG
>JASEHA010000100.1 GCA_030018795.1 bacterium | reverse complement strand
CCCTTCAGTGTCGCATAGAGATGATATAATTGTAGGATGGGTGTTAACCCATCTACCTCATCTATCCGACTAAAGAATGCGGAACTTGAGATTACGGCTTTAAGACAACCCTGCATTCAGCCCTTGGCTTTTTATAATCCCACAAAGCAGAGAGCAAAAACTCTCCCCCTCGCAATGCCCTTATCTTAATTGGCAGCAATTCTGCTGTTATTTGAAGACAATAATCTTTACCTGGAATTACCTCATGAGCTGAAAGAATGGCTGTATCCACATTGCTCATCCTTTTCCTCATCTCTCTTTCATTCTTTGTCTGGATATCTTTCTCTCTTTCAGAACAGCTAACAGTATACTCCTGTTTTGCCACATCATAGACAACAGAATGGGTAATCTCACAAGCCTTAATCACCTCGTTTTTTTGTCTTAAGGCAAGTTCGAACCTTATGGTTACCTTTGTGCCGCTATGGATTAAATCTACTAACTCTTTCTGGAATCCATACAACAAATGTTCATGGATTATTACCTGATTATCATTTATACACATCTGGGGTGGAGCAAGCTTTACTGGAGAGTTGGAAAAAAATACCAGAAAGCTGCTCATAATAGCCAGAATCTTTGATGCCCCTATCAGCGTTTCCATCTATTCTCCTATTTTATTTAGTAATTAGCAGTTAGCCAATTGAACTGCTTTAAAAATGAAACCTTGGACCAACTCGAATCATCATTCCGCTCAGGTCTATCTCTGGCAAGCTATTATCTATCTTGCCGCCTCTTTTAATCTTATCTATCTTCCCCACGGTATAGGCAGCATCAAAACCAATGCCAAATACACCCTTGATGCGATAGGAACCCTCAACAAATACCTGACCCATCCAATCACTGCCGCCAGCCCGTATTAATCGCACATTACCCCCATCTGCAGTAGCAGTGATTAAAAGCTCATAACCTGCACTTATTCTTCCAATTCCAGCACCAGCATTTACAGCCCACCACTTGCCCAGAGGTATCCGATATGCTCCAAGAAACATGCAATATCCACCGCCAATGGTTGCTTCATTTATAGTAGCCGTAGCATTAATATTATCTGATGTCCCCCAAAAACCTGCACCAGTAATCCCTATGGAATAATTCTGATTAAACGACCATCGACTTGTGCCACCCAGACCATACATATCCTTAACCGGCTGAAACCCATTATCCTTAAGATGATCATTGAGTTTAGACAGGGATGGGTGATAATAGACCATGGGTTGGATTCCACCGCCAAATCCACCCAAGAGCGATTCATCAGAAGGGATATAGGCTTCATTATCTGCAGCACATACCCCAACACTAAGCAATAAACCTAAAACAACACCAATCATTCTATACATAATCCTCCTCCTAATAGTTCAATATTTAACACTTGTAATATACCATATATTGTTCTGGATGTCAATAAAAATGTAAGTTAGCGGAATTTGATGGAATTAAAACCAAGCAATCAAACTGTGGTATTTTTTGAGCCATCTGCCAGTATAGAGGCAACATAATCCAATTCTTCCCTTGTATGAGCAGCCATCACAGATAGTCGAATCCTTCCTTTCCCTTTAGGGACAGATGGCGGTCTTATGCCTTTAGCAAATATCCTGTGATTATACAGATAATCAGCCATTTGCAGGGTATTTTCATTACTGCCTGTTAAGACAGGTATTATTTGGGTGGTACTGTTTAGTGTGTTAATACCTGTTTTTTGAATCTGCTGACGAAGATAATCAGCATTAGCCCACAACATTTCCCGCCATTTTGCCTCTGTTTGTATAACCTCTAACCCTTTAAGAGAGACAGCAGCATCTGACGGCGGCAAGGATGTTGAATAAATAAAGCTTCTGGCAGTGTTTTTCAGGTAATCAATCAATACCTTTTTACCGGCAACAAACCCGCCAAATCCTCCAATTGCCTTACTAAATGTTCCCATCTGGATATCTATCCTGCCTTTCAGACCAAAATACTCGGCACTACCCTGTCCATTTTTACCCAAAACACCAGTAGCATGAGCATCATCTACCATAACCATTGCCTGATAGTGTTTTGCTAAGGAAACAATCTCAGGCAACAAGGCTATATCCCCATCCATGCTGAATATCCCCTCAGCAATTATCATCCTTCTTCTATAAATAGAGGATGAGGAAAGAATCTTTTGTAATATTGCCATATTTTGATGGGGATATACCCGTAAATGTGCTCCGGAAAGCCTTGCTCCATCAATTAGACTGGCATGATTAAGCCTGTCCATGATTATCAAATCGCCTTTATTCATCAAACTGGATATTACACCAAGATTTGCCATATATCCTGAAGAAAAGATTATTGCATCCTCTGTCTGCTTGAATATGGCAACCCCTTGCTCAAGTTGAGCATGAATCTTTAAGCTACCGCAGATAAGACGTGATGCCCCGCTGCCAGTACCATATTCCTGTGCAGCAGCAAGAGATGCTTCGATAAGTTTGGGATGGTTGGACAGACCAAGATAGTCGTTTGAGCATAACAAGATATATTTTCGTCTATTTATGATTGCAGACGTTCCCTGTTTTGACTCAAGTATTTGCGGCGAACGATACAGGCTATCTATTTTTAATTGCTCTAATTCTTTGCTCAGAAAATCCATGACAGTATCCTGTGTTAGCGGTTACTCGATGTTTCCAAGTTTTTTAACCTACAATAGTCAAAAATAGATGAGTGAAACGAAGTTTTACTCAATCCTCTCCCATTACGAATTGAACGCATCAAGTTACACAATAAGAGACATGAAAGGCGTTGCAATCGTTTTTCATCAAATCCCATTTTTCTCGCCTTCACTCCTTCTCGCCTCCTTGCTTGGTCACCAGAAAAAACTTGAATATCGAGTTACACTTACTTATTTGACAGCTCCTTAGCTTGTCCCCCATCTGGGCTAACTACTAACGGCTTCCTCCAGCAGCAGATCCTTCCCTGTCACCTTCTGGTGGAGGATAATTATCTCTACCCTTCGATTTACCGGGGATGCAGGGTCTGGGTTAAGGCGATGAAATTCTCCATAGCCTGTAGCAGACAATCTTTCCTGCAGGCTTTTCATGGCTTGCTCTGAGAACCCTTTTTCTCGGGCATGGTCACACAGATAACGAAGAACAGCAGCAGCCCTTCTCGCAGATAATTCCCAGCTTGATCTGAATATCCCCTTTTCTAAGGCAGAGGATGTATGCCCTTCGATAGAAACATAATTGGGTTTGTTTTCAATAAGGACAGCAATCTTGTTCAAAGCATAATAGGCATCAGGCTTGATCACTGCATCTTTTGGGTCAAACAAGAATGTATCACGAAAGCGGATTATTAATCCCTTTTTTGCCTCCTCAATAGACACCTTTTTATTCTTAATATCAGAATGGAATGCCTGTATAAGAGGCATTTTAATATCCGAAGACTTATCAGGGTTATGGCTTCGACCATACGGAACAGTCCTTTTTTCAAACATCCCCTGCCCACCCTTTTCAGTAAGGATTTTTTGCCCGCCAGGTCCCTCCATGACATTAAAATACTTTGCCAGGCTTTCCCCTATCTTGGTCAACTTTTCTTTACTTTGTGTAGGAATCGTTGCCAGGATAATAAACACTCCAAGCAGCAGGGTAATCATATCCGCATATGTAAGCAGCCACCTGAGACCACCAGCAGTATCGTGTCCACCGCCACCACCGCCAGCACCGCCTTTTTTCTTTTTTGCCATTTATTTATTCCTCCGTAACTATCCCAAATTTTTCTTCTATCTCCTCTGATATAGTTGGTTCAGGTTTTTCGACAAGGTTCTTGTCTTCAGTCTTTGGCTGCAGAACAACAATATCGATCCTTCTATTAATCTCAGCCTTAGGATTTTTCCTATCTATTGGCTGAAATTCTCCATATCCGCTTGCTGACAGCCTGCGTTCCAATCGTTTTATCTTATATTCAGGGAAATGTGCCTTGTTCTTGGCATGGTAGATAATATAATGAACAACTGAAACCGCTCTGGAGACAGAAAGCTCCCAATTAGAAGGGAACTGAGCTGTAGAGATAGGCATCTGGTCAGTATGCCCCTCAATCTTTATCTCATTTGGGATCTCCTCAACAAGGGAAGCTACTTGATCAAGCAATGGATATGAGCCAGGAGAAATATCTGCCTTGTTAGGCTCAAAAAACAACATATCATTAAATCTAACAGTTAGCCCCTGTTTTGTTTCAATAACAGTCATACGTTTTGTACCAGCTTGTGTTGGAAAGCTCTGAATGAATTTCTTTTTTACTATAGCCATAGGTGTAGGTGGGTTTGCATTAGCTACTACACCACTTCTTTTTGGCAGGATGTTTTCTCCGCCCTTTCCAGAGACAACAGGATTACCTACCCTGCCGCCCTTCAAGAATGTGAAAAAGTGTTCAAAGCTTTCTCCTATTTCCGAGACTGCTTCCTCGCTCTTGGTAGGGATATTAGCCAGAATAATAAACACCCCAAGCAGCAGGGTAATCATGTCTGCATATGTAAGCAGCCACCGCAATCCACCAGCAGTATCATGCCCGCCACCACCACCACCGGCGCCACCTTTTTTCTTCTTTTTTGCCATTTTATCACCTGTTGTTTAGCCGTTAGCTGTTACTCGATGTTCAAGTTTTTTGCCACCATTGGCACTTTAGCAGTGAAACAGTAGTGGCGGGGTTTTCTCGCCTTCTCGCCTTCTCGCCCTGATTGATAGAACCGTAGGACTTGTGGTATCTCCTACCTGTCAGGCTGGAAGCCTGTGCTACCATCCTCCATCCCACTTGATGGGAGATGGTCAGTGTGGTGGTGAGTCCGTGCCAAGCTTGCACAGTGACGTGAGCCATCCCGCAATCTGCTATCTGCTAACTGCGAACCGCTCTCCTATCCCCACCACCATCCCATCCACACTGGCAACGGTATCTATCCCTGTAGACTGAGCTATCTTTTCAGCCATAACCTCTGGCTGAGCATTAATCATACTTAGCCCAAAATGGGTAAGAATAGCCAGTTTTGGCGATACCCCCTTGATTAATCGGATAACATCTTCTACGCATAGATGGTCAACACCAGGCATTTGATTCTCTATCACTGCATTTACAATAAGTAGTTTTACCCCCTGATAGTCATTGATCAATCCCTCAAAAAATCTGGTATCTCCGATATAACCTATTGTGCTTTTTGTGCGTTCTGAAGGAAAGAATCTCATGCCATAGGCTTGAACATTCCCATGAATATTTCTTACTGGTATATCAAACTCCAGCAGTAGTGGTGCTGTCTCGCCAATCCTGTATCTTGTCCCTTCCCGCAATATTTCTATGTTTCCCACATAATCTTGAATATACTCAAAGATAATAGGGTCATTGTCCAGGGCATCCTGCGGACAGAATAATGTTCCCTTACGGTTTGTGCCACCATTGGTCATGGCTTCAATCATGATATTGGCATCGTTTGAGTGGTCAAGGTGTCGATGGGACAGGATAATGGCAGAAAGATCCTGCGGATTTAAGTTGGATTGAACGGATTTCACTAAAGCACCGGGTCCAGGATCAAGATGCACATGAATACCATTAAGAAAAAGCCATATCCCTCCAGAGGCACGAATCTGTTTTGAAACAACAAACCTTGTCCCAGCTGTACCAAGAAATTTAATGTATGCTGTATGATTATAACACATTTTCAGTGATAACAGCCTTAGCCTTTTTCTTTAATCCATCGTACCAATCCTGATATATCTTGCTTTTTTTCTCTACAAGTGATTTAGTAATAACCTCTTTCTTTATTGCCTCAAACATGGCTGTATCTGCTGGAATTTTTTTAACCATCTTTATAATATGGTATCCAAGGTGATTTTCAATAACACTTGTTACCTCTCCTGGTTTTAAGGCAAAGGCAGCACTATTGATTTGACCATCTATTTCATTGTTATACACCCCCAGCTCTTCCTTCCATGCGGCTACGGTAGATGTAGCAATGTCTTTAGAAATGAAGCGTTTAGGAATAATGCCTATATCACCTGCTGTCTTGCTGCTGATTGTCCCATGCGAATATGTATTTGCAGCCTCTTCAAAGGAAATCTCATTCTTTTTCAACATCTTTTGAATCCTTCTGGCCTCTTTAGCCGCCTTTTTGGTTATTTCATTAGTCAGGGCAATCCCTCGTATCTCTTCCTCAACCTCTTCCAATAGTTTTGGTGTATCAGACAGCTTATCCTCCAACTTAATGATATGATAGCCGAATTTACTCCTTACAGGCGGGCTTAATTCCCCAACCTTTAGATTATACGCTGCCTTTTCAAACTCTGTATCCATGACCCCTTCACCAAAATAATCAAGCAGTCCGCCATCTTTAGCTGAGGGGCAATTAGAATTCTTTTTAGCTGTTTCAGTAAAATCTGCTCCACCCTTTACTTGATTGTAAAGCTCTGTAATTTTTGCCTTTGCTGCCCCATCCTGCTGCTGATCAGCATTTTCCTGAACAGCAATAAGGATATGCCTGGCTTTCAGCTTACCCTTTTTCATAAAATCCCCTTTATTCTTTTCATAATAATCGGCTATCTCTGTCTGCGGAACAAGTTTTTTGGGAGAAATAAGGATATGCAGCAGATGTGCCTGTGCATACTCCCTTTTATAGTATGAATCTATCTCCCCATCAGCAAGCGTTGTATGATCCACCATAGCTCCAATCAGCTTTGCCATCATAATCTCTTTGCTCACAGCCTCCTCTTTTGTCTTCCACCAGAGCGGGGGGGCATACTTGATGTATTGATTATAGGTGTTAATATCCTGAAATGAAGACCTGACCCCATTTACTATCTCATCCTCAGAAACAGTAATACCAAATTGTTCTGCCTCTGCCAAAAGAACCTTCTCCCTGACAAGCGAATCAAGCACCTGTTTTCTTAAACCAGAAATACTTTCAGGGTCAAAGTCTTTCCCATAGGTATCCTTAAGGTTATTATACTTTGTCTGATAAGCCTGCTGAAAATCATCTGTAGTAATCTTTTTGCCATTGACAATAGCCATATGTGGCATCATGGTTTTTCCGGAAAAATTCATCCCCCATGAGATAAATATGGTAATAATAAAGGTAATCGCAATCGTCCAGACAATAACAGCAGAATTTTTACGGATAGCATTAAACATGAAATAATCCTCCAATTTGGTATATAACTAAGGCTTTTTATTCTCACCATGGTTCTCTGATTCAGTTGATACCTGAATTCTTGTAATTATACACTATGGTTGTAATTTTTGCAACTATTTTTTTGTGCATTAAAAAAAACGATTGACAAATGACTGAGAATCAAGAATATCGTAACCGTTCAGGGTGTAATAAAGGAAAAATGGGAAATAATGGAAAAATGGGAAATTTATTTTTATGTGTAGAAATTTGAAAGTTGTTCGTAATGACCGCAGTTATGCGGTTGAATGCCAACTATTGAATTTTCTTCTACATTCATTATTCTACATTCCTTGTTCTATCGGAAGTTCCCCCATCATTTTTGCTTAACATGTTATAAATATATCAGTTAGCTGT